>NZ_JBKOOL010000208.1:0-8631 GCF_046764065.1 Nocardia sp. NPDC002869 | reverse complement strand
GCCCGAGCCCGCGTCCTCCGGGCCCGGCCCGGAGCTCTTCGATACGGGATCGCCGGACCCCGGAGCAGGCCCGGTCACGACATGGCCTTGGCCTCGAGCCGTTCGAATTCGCTCTGGGTGATCGTGCCCTCGGCCAGCAGCCGCTTCGCCTCGGAGATCTGGGCGTCCGGACTGGTACCGGCGGTCTGCTGGATGTACTTCTTCTGCGCCGCTTCGACCTGCTCGGCTTCCACGGCCGCGCGTTCGGTCATCCCCCGGCCGCGCACGACCAAGTACACCAGGGAGGCCAGTAGCGGCAGCACGATCAGCAGCACCACCCAGATCGCCTTGACCCAACCCGAGGTCTGCTTGTCCCGGAACAGATCACCGAGGATGTAGAAGAGCAGCAGCAGATAGGCGACGAACGCGAAACTCACCACGATCAGCCAGAGCACTTCCCAGAAGGACATGGCCCACCTCGCTCGCTTTCGGATACAGGTCCCCGGTGCCGGCGACCTGTCCACGCTATGGCTGCCGCCGGGCCGCCCGGCTCACCCGCTACGGATGATTTCGACCGGATACGCCCTGGTAACAGGTTGGTTCACGACCCGCTGGGAGCCCTCGCAGCTCCGGTAGGCTGCGGCCGAGTGCGTGCTAGTGCTGTTTCGGACGACGTCTTCGGGAGGCACCGTGACCACTTCGCCAACACTGGATCTGACGGGTCGCCCGGTATCGCGGGCCCGGGCCCGCTCGCCCATCCCGGTGCTGCCCTTCACACCGGTGTCCCGGCCACGATTGCATTCGGTGCTGGACGCCGTGGCCGGCAGCGGCAACGGCGGGGTCCTGCTGATCTGCGGCGCGGTGGGGATCGGCAAAACCGTGGCCGTCGCGGACTGGGCCGCGCGCCGGCTGCGCCGCTCCCCTCACGACACGCGGATCGCCTGGGTCACGATCCGTGAGCAGACCGCGCTGTGGGGGGAGTTGCGCGCGCGTCTGGGCAGTTCCGGGCCGGGCGCCGGACAGCCCGCGGCCGGCGTCGGTGAGGCCGAGGCGGTGATCACCGCGCTCGCCGACGAGGGCGCGCCCACCGTCCTGGTGATCGACGACGCCCACCTGATCACCGACCCGCTCGCGCTGGCCGGGCTCGAATACTTCCTGCAGTACGCGCCGCCGACGGTGACGACCGTGGTGTGCGCCCGGTTCGAGCCCCCGATCCGGTGGCATCTACTGGAACTGCCCTCCCGGCTGACCCGGTGGAGCGGCCCGGATCTGGCACTGTCGCCGGAGGAGGCCGCCGGCCTGTGCGCCGAACACGGTTGCGCGCTGGACCCGGAGTCGCTGGGCACACTGATGTCGCTCACGCAGGGCTGGGCCGCGCTGGTCCGGATCGCGGCGATCTATCTCGCCGCCCACGACGGCGCGCACCGCGACGCCCTGACCGCACTCGCCCGGCCGCCGCACGCGTTCACCGACCTGCTGGTGGGCGAACTCATCGACACCCTCTCCCCGGCGCTGCGCCAGTTTCTGACCTGCACCAGCATCGCGGAGGAGTTCACCGAGGAACTCGCCGACGCCATGGTGGGCGGCGGGTCGGCGCACCGTCTCTACGAACTGGACCGGATCAACTTCCCGATGACCTCGCTGACGCGGGGCGGCAAGGTCTGGCACACCTACCATCCGATGTTGCGCGCGTACTTCCGCGCCGAAGCGAACCGGCTCGGCACCGACCTGTGCTCGGATCTGCGGCTGCGCGCCGCGCGGCAGCTGATGTCGGCCGGGGAACTGCGCGCCGCGCTGCCCCATCTGCTCACGGTGGCCGATCACCGGCCGCTGGCGAGCTTCCTCGCCGAGCACGCGCTGGCCCTGGTGTTCGCCGGCGACGGTGCGGCACTGTTCGATTCGCTGGCCGATACCGCCCCCGATGTCCTGGCCGACCCGTATCTGCGATTGCTGCAGGTCACCGATGCGCTGCTGCACGGGGACAGCGGTTCGGCGCAGGCCTATCGCGACAGTGCCCGGCTGCTCGCCGACGACGACCCGCTCTCGCTGGCGGGACCGCACCGACTCGAGGCGCTGGCCACCGCGGTGGACGCGGAACTGGCGGTGGCGACGGGAAGCGCCACCGAAACCGGTGTGTTCCCCGACCGGATGCCGCCCGCCGACCGGCCCGATCTGGACGGCTACCTCGCGGTGACCACCGGGACGGCGCTGGCGTTGCGCGGCGAGCTGGCCCGCGGCGAGGAACGACTACGGATCGCGCTGAGCCGCACCCGGTCCCGCTGCCATCCCCGGCTCCGGCTCATCGCGGTGACCCGGCTCGCGGTCACCGCGGGCCTGGCCGGATCGATCACGACCATGCGCCAGCGCGCCGAACGGGCCTGCGCCATCGCCCGCGACCACGATCTGCTGGACCTGCCGGAAACCGTGCACGCCACCGCCCTGGAGGCCTACGGCGCCTATCTGCAGGGCATCGAACCGCAGCCCGGGCATATCCGGATCCTGTGTGCCGAGCACATCCGGCGCGACGGTACGCCGGGTCCGGTGGCCGGCTGGCTCCCCCATGTGGTGGGCAGTCTGCTGGACTGCCGGCATTCGGCCGACCGGGGCGCCGCCGCGGAACGGTTGCGCCGCAGTATCGGCCGGCTACTGGACGCCGATCCGCCGCCCGCGCTCAGCGGGGGCCTGGTGGGCGCCGCGGTATGGGCCCTGCTGGAGGCCGGGGAAACCGCTACCGCGCAGCATCTCACCGAACGCGCCCGCACCGTACTGGGCCGCACCCCCGATACCGTGCTGTCCGGCGCCGCCCTCACCGCGGCCTCCGGTAACCATCACGGTGTCGTGCTCCAGGTCGAACCGCTGCTGACGTCCACCCCGAACCTGCACCCGGTCACCCAGCTCACCGGGTGGCTGCTCTATGCCCGCGCCCACCACCAGCTGGGCAATGATTCCAAAACCCGCGAAGCCGTGGACAACGGCCTGTGCATCGCCGCCACCCACCGGATCACCCGGCCATTCTTCGACGTTCCGGGCACCATCGAACTGCTCGACTACTACGCGGGCTGCTTCGGGCATCGCAGCGCGTTCGCCGATTCGGTGCGCGCCGGCCATCAGGCCCGCCGGCGGGCCGACCATCCCGCGCTCACCGCGACAGAGCTGACGATCCTGCGGCAGCTGCCCTCCGGCCGGACCACCCAGCACATCGCCGACGACCTCGGCGTTTCCATCAACACCGTGAAAACCCATATGCGCGGCATCTACGCGAAACTCGGCACCAGCTCCCGGATGGAAACCCTGCAGGAGGCGCGCCGCACCGGTCTGCTCTGACGCGGGCCGGGTTCACCCGGTGCGGACGATGCACCACGCCGCGCGACCGTCGCACACTCGAATCCGCTGCGACGGCACCGCCGTCGAACCGGTCCGGAAGTCAGGAGACGGCGATGCGATACCAGTTCACCATCGACGGCGAACTCTCCGAACGCGCGCTGGCCGCCTTCCCGGAACTCGACGGCGACCGGGACCACGGCACCACAGTGCTGTCGGGCGCGGTCACCGATCCGACCGGGGTCCGCGCCGTCCTGGCCCGGATCGACAATCTCGGGCTCACCGTGCTGGAGATGCGCCGGCTCCCCGACTGAGGGGCGGCATGCGCATGGGCGACGCCGAGGACCCGGCCCGGGTCGCTCGCCGAAGCATGCGGAACACCCGTCGAACTCCGGCGAGAGGGCCTGATCCGTCCCCTCGGGGTCGGCAACGTGACCGTGGAGCCGGCCGCCGAGACGTAGACGATCGCTCCGATCGTCTACGTCTCCGAGGCAGACGTGGCCGAACCGAACAGCATCGGCCGCTGAACGACCGTCAGTACGGGGCGGCCCGCCCGGCCCAGCGCGGGGCGAGATCACCGGCCGCGGCACGGGGGAACGAGATCCGCTGCGGGTCACCGTCGGAGGTGAAGCGTGACTCCGGATTCGCCGCGAGTTCGTCGAGCCAGTGGGCGGAATCGAACGGCACCCGCCCGAGACCGGACCGGATCCGCGGCACCGCGGCGGGGTCCACCGCGCCGAACGGTGAGGCGGCGGGGTTCGCGCCGACCAGCATCGCGGCCTCGAACCGGTAGCCGATACCGTCCCAGCTCCCCGCGAGAGCGAGAGCGGGGTCGGCCGGGGCCGAACCCAGCGGCAGGGCCATGGTCCGCACCTCGGTGCCCGGAGCGGCGGCCCCGATCGCCCGCACATTCTGCGCCAGTTCCCGCTGCACACCCGCGGCATCCAGCGAGCCGAGGTCCGGGTGGGTCGCGGTATGCGCGCCGATCTCGTAGCCGTGGCGGGCCAGCCACAGCAGGGCGCGTGGATCACCCCCGAAGGCATCGTCGGTGACGTAGAAGGTGGCGCGGGCGGGGAAGTCCGGGTGCCGGGCCGCGAATTCCTCCAGGACGGCCACTGCGCAATCCGGAGCGGGCACGCCGTCGGCGGTGAACCGCAGCTGACTGGTGGTGGAGTCGTCGAAGGTGAGCACCACGGGATGGGTGCCCGCCGGGATATCCACTGTTCCCGCGGCGTACTGCGCGGCGGTGATCGGCCGGTATCCCTCCCGGTAGAGCCGGTCGAGTTCGACGCGGAACTCGGCGGGCGTCTGGTCGTATTCGCCGCCCGGCCGCGGCGAGAGCTGGTGATACATCAGTATCGGGACCACACCGAGTTCGTCGGCGCCGACGGCCGCCGGGTCCGGCGGGGGCGAGGTGGTCCCCGGCGGCGGGACCGCCGGGACGAGCCGCGGCGGTTGTGCACCGGGTGTTCCCCCGCAGGCCGTGGCCACCGCGCACACCACCGCGGCCACGACCGCCCGTACGACTGCTCCCGGGAACCGCACCATCGCCCGAATGTTACGTGCCGACAACAATTTACGTTCCAACTCCGGGAAAGCGATTGAGCGGGGCGCGTTCTGGCCATATCGACGGGACAGTGTTCGTGGGAGTTGATGCGTTGTGCTCATGCGGTTCCGGGGCGCCGATCGTAAACGGTTGGTGGTCTCGGCCTTCGGTGTTGTCCTGGCGGTCGTACTGGTCGCGGTCGGTGTCGGAGCCGGCCGATCGCCGGCACCCGCACTACCGCTGAGCGGCCTACCACCGGGGCCGGCCGGTGCCCCAACCCTGAAAGACCTGGTACTGCGGGTGGATGCTGCCGGACACGACCCGCGGGCGGTGGAACTCGCCGTGGACGGCGGCGCGGTCACCGGCCGGGTGGAGGGCGAGACGGTGCTCTACCGCCCGGAGGGCCTGACCGACGGCGAGCACATCTTCACCGCGCGGATCCCGGCCGGTGGGGCGCTCGGGTGGTTACGCGACGAACCCACCGCGTCGGCGACCTTCACCGTCGACACCACCGCCCCGGCGCTGGACGTGACGCCGCCGCCGGCCGTGGGCTCCTACCGGGACCCTGTCACGGTGCGCGGGCGGGCGCCCGGCGCGGTGCGCGTCTCGATCGGCACGCAGCAGGTCACCCCCGCACCCGACGGCAGCTTCGAGACCGAGCTGCCGCATCATCCCTCCGGTGCCGCGGTGATCGCCGTCGACGCGGCGGGTAACGAGACGAGCCGGCCGCTGGCCGCGGGGATCGAGCTGCCGCGGATGCGCGCGGTGCACGTCACCGCCCATGCCTGGTCGCACGACGGGATGCGCGAATCGGTGCTGGATATGGCCCGGCAGGGCCGGATCGATACAGTCCAGCTCGATATCAAGGACGAGGACGGCGTCGTCGGCTACGACTCGCAGGTCCCGCTGGCCCGCAGCACCGGCGCCGCCACCCCGATCTACCGGGCCCGCGACGCGCTGCGGCAGCTGCACGATATGGGGGTGCAGGTGGTCGGCCGGATCGTGGCCTTCCGCGACCCCACCCTGGCCGGCTGGGCCTGGCACAACCAACGGCCCGACTGGGTGGTGCAGAACCCGGCCGGTCAACCCTATTCCAGCCACTACGGCGCCATCGCGTTCACCAATTTCGCCCATCCCGAGGTGCGCGCCTACAACATCGCGCTCGCCGTCGAGGCCGCCGAACTGGGCTTCGACGGAATCATGTACGACTACGTCCGCCGGCCCGACGGCAGCCTCTCGAGTATGAAGTTCCCCGGGCTCACCGGACCGGCGACCCGCGCCGTCGCCGGATTCCTGGGGCAGGCCCGGGAACCGGTACACACCGCCGGTGCCCATCTCAGCGCGGCGGTCTACGGTATCGCCGCCTCCCGGCCGGACCAGATCGCCCAGGACATCCCGCTCATCGCGGAACAGGTGGATTTCGTGGCGCCGATGATCTACCCCTCGCACTGGAACACCGGGGAGTACGGAGTCGCCGATCCGAACAACCAGCCCTACGACATCGTGGCGGCCGCACTCCGCGACTTCCAGACCGTGACCAAGGGCACGAACGCGAAGGTGATCCCGTGGCTGCAGGACTTCAGCCTCGGGGCGGACTACGGAGATGCCCAGGTCAGAGCCCAGATCGACGCGACCTACCGGACCGGTATCGACAGTTTCTTCCTGTGGAGTCCGTCGGTGACCTATCACCAGGGGGCACTGGACCCGAAGTGAGTCCGTAACGCCGCGCACCCGGGCCGCGACTTCTCCGGTGACGCAATGGCCCGTCGGGGGGCCTGTCCGTCCATTTACCAGTAGTCGAATGGAGTTCGGGACATGGCTTTCCGAAGTGATCACCTGGTGCGCGCCCGCACCTACCTGACGCAGCACCGGCTCGCCGCGGCGATCGCGGCCCCCGCCACTCTCGGCGTGGTGGCGGCGGTGGCCGCGACCTACTCGGTGACCACACCGGCCCAGCAGGCCGAGACGCAGCTGAAGGCGTCGGTCACCGAATGCCACGATATGGTCACCATCTCGGTCGCCGGCCGCGGCGACACACCGGCCCAGGGCACCACGAAACTGCTGGTGGACGCCAACGGCAACCCGCTGCCCGCGGCGCTGTCCGGCGATCACAGCAGCGAATGGGTCGACCCGGTGGTCAACGCGCCCGCAGATGATGTGGACCCCGGCTCGTATGCCGCCGTCTACATCGCCTACCCCGCGAACATGGCCACCTACGAGGACGCCGTCACCACCGGTGTCGCCAACACTCGGCAGGTGATGCGGGAGATCGCGCAGGCCTGCCCGGATACCCAGTTCGCGATCGTGGGGTACAGCGAAGGCGCCGATGTGGTCCGGCGGGTGGCCATGGAGGTCGGGCACCAAGAGCGGCAGGACGGCGGCTATGCCATCGTCGATCCCGCCAAGGTCACCGGTGTGGTCATCCTCGCCGACTCCGGTCGCTCGGCGGGCGACGGCCCCTTCCCCGGCGCCGAGAACCCGAACGGCAACCCGGACAATTTCGATCAGCTCTACCAGAACGGCGGCAAACCCGTCCCCGGGCAGGGCGCGGTGGCCGGGACCAGCGGCGATTTCGGCGCGCTGAACGGCAAGATCGCCTCCTTCTGCTCCGATGGCGACCTCACCTGCGCGGCGCCGGACAATATCGCGCTGCTGCAACTGGTGGTCAATGTGGCGCGGCAGATGAACGTCGACGCCCTCGAACGCGAGGGCCTCAACCCTGCCACCGGGCAAGATGTCGCGGTGGTCCTCAGCCGGGTCGCGCTGCTGGCGCTGGCCGATATCCAGTCGCAGCCCAACTGGATGGCCAGTGACGAAACCTTCCTCGAGGTGCTGCTGCGGGTCTCGGATCCGGCCTACGAACCCGGGAAGACCACCACTCCGGCGCCGGCGGACTCCATCTCGACCGATCAGATGTCCCCGCTGGCCTATCTGCCGCAGAAGGTCCTCAACGAGATCGTGGGCCTGATCGTCACGAACCAGAACACGATCCCCGTGATCCTGTCCGACCCCTACCAGCTCACGCTCGGCCCCAACGCCACCGGTCACCACTTCGACTACTGGCGCGACGCCGACCCGGGGAACGGCAAAACGCTGACCTCCGCCGAATACGCGGCGGCCTGGCTCACCCATCTGGCGAAGCAGGCGCAGGCCGGCGAACCGGTGGATACGAAGTCGGCCCCGACAGCCGCGGACCTCGACGATGCCTACCGGGCGGCAGCGGAGACCAGGACCAGCGCGGCGGCGACCAGCACCACGGCCGCGCCGACGACCAGCGGGACCGCCCCGGTGACCACGCGACCGGCGACCGGTACCCCGGCCACCACCGGCCCGGCCACCACCGCGACCGAGCCCACGACCACGGTGCCGCCGGCCACGGGGACCACCACCGAGCCGCCGGCCACCACGCCGGAGGCGACGGAGACCGGCACCGTCGTGGCCACCCCCGAAACGACGAGTCCACCGGTGGCGACGACCCGTCCCACGCCCCCGCAGGTCGCGGTGAACAGCAGTTCGGAAGCGCCCCTTCCGAGTACGACCCCGCAGGAGACCACCACCACGGACGTACCGGCACCCTGATTCGTCGGCGCACCCCCGGTGGGTGCGGTCCGACACCGGACAGCCGGCCGTCACGACGCGCTGCCCCGGGCCGGGACGCCGGGCTCCGGACGACGGCCCACGGCCGGACACGATCCGGGCAGGGCCGCCGTTCGGTGGTCGAGATATGCCGCACGGTCCTCGGGCGCAGGCCGAACGGATAGTGGTGGGCCGGATCCCGGTATCCG
>NZ_JBKOOL010000207.1:0-8749 GCF_046764065.1 Nocardia sp. NPDC002869 | reverse complement strand
GCGCTTTCGAGGCCTGAACGGCGGGACGGGCCTCGACCCTTTCAGGGCCTCGTAAGACTCGCCACCGGGGTGCTCGCGCCACCGGGTGCGTCCGGTGGTTCGGCTGCGGGAGCGGGGGCTTGCCCGCCGCGGAAGGGGGCTTGCGTGGTTCGCTGTTAGGCTCGTGTTCTCCGCCGAGATAAAGTTGAGTCGACCCGACTAAGCTCACGGGCGGGCGGCTCAATCCATCAGGAGCCACGCGGCCGGCCGTGGGAAGCCGGAGCCGTGGACAGCGACCAAGGACTAAGAGAACTCAAGTGGCACGGGACTACTACGGATTGCTCGGTGTAGGCAGGGACGCCTCCGACCAAGAGCTCAAACGCGCGTATCGCAAGCTGGCTCGCGAACTGCATCCCGATGTGAACCCGGACGAAGCGGCGCAGACCCGGTTCAAGGAGGTCTCCGCGGCGTACGAGGTGCTGTCGGATCCGGAGAAGCGCCGCATCGTCGATATGGGCGGTGACCCGCTGGACGCCGGTGGCGGCGCCGCCGGTTTCAGCGGCGCCGGTTTCGGCGGGCTGGGCGATGTGTTCGAGGCATTCTTCGGCGGGATGAGCGGCGGCGGCGGTACCGGCGCCCGCAAACCGCGTGGACGGGTGCAGCCGGGCGCGGATTCGCTGGTGCGGACCCGGCTGAGCCTGGCCGAATGCGCGGTGGGAGTCACCAAGCATCTGACCGTCGACACCGCGATCCTGTGCGACCTGTGCCAGGGCGCCGGGACCAACGGTAACTCCAGCCCGGTGCGCTGTGAGACCTGCGGCGGCGCCGGTGAAGTGCAGTCGGTACAGCGATCGTTCCTCGGTCAGGTACTGACCTCGCGTCCGTGCCCGACCTGCCGTGGTGCCGGCGAGACGATCCCGGATCCCTGCCACAAATGCGGCGGCGACGGCCGGGTGCGGGCGCGGCGGGAGATCGCGGCCCCGATTCCGGCCGGGGTGGCCAACGGGATGCGGGTGCGCTTGGCCGCGCAGGGTGAGGTCGGCCCCGGTGGCGGGCATGCCGGCGACCTGTACGTGGAGATCGTGGAACAGCCGCACGATGTGTTCGTTCGCGACGGTGACGATCTGCACTGCACCGTCCGGGTTCCGATGGTGGACGCGGCACTGGGCACCACGGTGGTGATCGACACCATCATGGACGGTCCCACCGAACTCACCATCGGTCCCGGTACCCAGCCCGGGGAGATCTCGGTGCTGCGCGGGCACGGTATGCCGCGGCTGCGTTCCAGTTCCCGCGGTGACCTGATGGCGCACCTGGATATCGTCGTGCCGACCAAGCTGGACAGTAAGCAGACCGATCTGCTGCGCAAGTACAAGGGTTTGCGGGCCAAGGACAAAGCCGAGGTGATGTCGGCGCAGTCCGAGCACAACAGCGGCCTGTTCGCCCGGTTGCGCGCATCGTTCAGCGGTCGCTGACCCCGATGGCCGCCACGGTCTTCTACCTGGACGAGATCCCGGAACCGGGCGCCGTCGCGGTGCTCGACGGCGCGGAGGGCCGGCACGCGGCCACGGTGCGCCGGATCCGGGCCGGCGAACCCGTCACGCTCTCCGACGGCCGAGGTGTGCTCGCGGATTCGGAAGTCGTCGCCGTGCAGAAGAACCAGCTCGAACTGCTGGTCCGGGACCGTCGCCGCGCCGAGCCGGCGTCGCCGGCGGTCACCGTGGTCCAGGCGTTGCCGAAATCCGAGCGTTCCGAGCTGGCCGTCGAGCTGATGACCGAGGCCGGTGCGGATGTGGTCGTGCCGTGGCAGGCCGCGCGCTGCGTCTCGAACTGGGAGGCCAAAGCGGACAAGGGCGTGGCCAAATGGCGGGCGGCGGCGAAGGCCGCGGCCCGGCAGTCCCGCCGCGCCTACATCCCCGAGGTCACGGCCCTGCACCGGACACCGGAGGTGGTGGACGCCGTGCGTGCGGCGACGGCACAGGGCGCGGTGGTGGCGGCCCTGCACGAATCGGGGGTGGGCGCCTTCACCGAGCTGCCGTGGCGCACCGCCGCGGCGATCACGCTGATCGTCGGCCCGGAGGGCGGTCTCGACGACGCCGAGCTGACCGCTCTGAGCGCGGCGGGAGCCGAGGTGGTCCGGCTCGGGCCCACCGTGCTGCGCACGTCCACCGCTGCCGCGGTGGCGCTCGGGGCGCTGGGGGCGCTCACCACCCGCTGGTGACCACCGGGTGAACAGCCGGTCGTAGCGGTCCGCTACGCCGTGGTCGGCCGGAATTCCACTGGGACCTGTCGGGGCCGGGAGTTAGACTCGTGCCAGCGACTCCCATTCGCACCCATCTTTACCAGCGGCGCGTCACCGCAGCTCCGAGACCGGAAAGCAGGCCATAGCGACTACGTGCGATCACAAGGCGATAGCGGCGAGCAGAATCCCTCCGCGGGCGAGAACGGTGCCTCGGGGCCCGCGGCACGCACCGTCCGTTCCAGTATCGAACTCGCACCCGAATCGGTTTTCCCCTTCCTCGGCTCCGCGGACGAAAACCTCCGTGAACTCGAAGATCTGCTCGTCGCGGATATCCATGTGCGCGGCAATGTGGTCACGTTCACCGGTCCGGCGGCCGACGTCGCGCTGGCCGAGCGGGTCGTCGAGCAACTGGTCGCGCTGACCGGCCGCAACCGGGTGATCACTCCCGAAGCGGTGCGGCATACGGTCTCGATGCTCACCGAGGGAAGTTCCGAATCACCCGCCGAGGTGCTCAGCCTGGACATTCTGTCCCGCCGCGGAAAGACGATCCGCCCGAAAACACTGAACCAGAAGCGCTACGTCGACGCGATCGACGAGAGCACGATCGTTTTCGGTATCGGCCCGGCCGGTACCGGTAAGACCTACCTGGCCATGGCCAAGGCGGTGCAGGCGCTGCAGACCAAGCAGGTCAACCGCATCATCCTCACCCGTCCGGCGGTCGAGGCCGGAGAGCGGCTGGGCTTCCTACCGGGCACCCTGAACGAGAAGATCGACCCGTATCTGCGCCCGCTCTACGACGCGTTACACGACATGATGGACCCGGAGGCCATCCCCAAGCTGATGGCGGCCGGCGTGATCGAGGTCGCACCCCTGGCATATATGCGGGGTAGAACCCTGAACGATTCGTTCATCATTCTGGACGAGGCGCAGAATACGACCGCCGAGCAGATGAAGATGTTCCTCACCCGGCTCGGGTTCGGGTCGAAGATCGTGGTGACCGGTGACGTGACCCAGGTGGACCTGCCGCACGGCGCGCGGTCCGGTCTGCGGGCGGCCACCGAAATCCTCGGCGATATCGAGGACATCCATTTCGCCATGCTCACCAGCAGTGATGTGGTTCGGCACCGGTTGGTCTCCGATATCGTCGACGCCTACGAGAAGTTCGAGGCCGAGACCCGGCCACCGGTGGGCCCGCCGCATATGTCGGGTAACCGGGCGCAGCGGCGAGCGGCGGGGCGTACGGCACGGAGGTGACCCGGCCGTGCGCGAGTGCGAATGGGCTGCGCCCGACCGCACCCATTAGGCTGACCAGGTGAGTATCGAGATCGCCAACGAGTCGGGTATGGAAGTCCCCGAAGAAGACCTGGTGGGCGTCGCCCGGTTCGTGATCGACCGGATGGATGTGCACCCGGCCGCCGAACTGTCCATGGTGCTGGTGGATCTCGACACCATGGCCGACCTGCACATGCGCTGGATGGATCTGCCCGGCCCCACCGATGTGATGTCGTTCCCCATGGACGAACTCGAGCCCGGTGGCCGACCGGACAGTCCCGAGCCGGGCCCGTCCATGCTGGGCGATATCGTGCTGTGCCCGGAATTCGCCCTGGACCAGGCGGCCAAGGCCGGTCATTCCCTCGAACACGAACTCGCCCTGCTCACGGTGCACGGGGTGCTGCATCTGCTCGGTTACGACCATGCGGAACCGGCCGAGGAGAAGGAGATGTTCGCCCTGCAGGGCCGGTTGCTCGAACAGTGGTACGAGGAGTTGCGGGAGGCGCAGCGGCGGGCCGAACTGGCCGCCCGGGACGCCCGCCTGCTGGGCAAGACGGGGTTCGCGGCCCCGGAGGGCGACCGTTCGTGGCCGGGTGACGCGCACGCGTGAACGAGATGACCCTGCTGCTGGTCGCCGTCTTGCTCGCCGCCGTGGGTGGTGTCTTCGCCGCGGTGGACTCGGCCCTGAACACGCTGTCCCCGGCCCGGCTCGACGATATGGCGCGCGGCGACCGCCCCGGCGCGGTGCGGCTGGGCCGGATCGTGGACGACCGGCCCCGCTATGTCAACCTCATGGTGCTGTTACGCATTCTGTGCGAGATCACCGCGACCGTGCTGCTCGCCGCAGGGCTGAGCAGTTTCCTGGCCAGTGGGTGGGCGCTGCTGGTGACCGCGGTGGTGATGGTGCTGGTCTCCTACGTGGTGATCGGGGTGGGGCCGCGCACCCTGGGGCGTCAGCACGCGTACACCATCTCGCTGGCGGCGGGGCTGCCGCTGCAGTTCATCGGCGCCCTGCTGGGCCCGGTGAGCCGGTTGCTGATCCTGCTCGGTAACGCGATCACACCGGGTAAGGGTTTCCGTAACGGCCCGTTCGCCTCGGAGATCGAATTGCGCGAAGTGGTCGATATGGCGCGGGAACGCGGTGTGGTCGCCGACGACGAGCGCCGGATGATCCAGTCGGTGTTCGAACTCGGTGATACCGCGGCGCGCGCCGTGATGGTGCCGCGGACCGAGATGGTGTGGATCGAGGCCGATAAATCGGTGGCGCAGGCGATGTCGCTGGCGGTGCGCAGCGGACACTCGCGCATCCCGGTGATCGGGGAGAACGTCGACGATATTCTCGGCGTCGTCTACCTGAAGGATCTGGTGCCCTACGCCGACCGCGGGCGCAGTGTCCGGGTGCGCGAGGTCATGCGGGACGCGGTGTTCATGCCCGATTCCAAACCGCTCGACGATCTGCTCGACGAGATGCAGCGGCGGCGCAACCATATGGCGCTGCTGGTGGACGAGTACGGCGGTATCGCCGGACTGGTGACCATCGAGGATGTGCTGGAGGAGATCGTCGGGGAGATCGCCGACGAATACGATACCGACGAGACGCCGCCGATCGAGGAGATGGAACCGGGCCGGTTCCGGGTGTCGGCGCGGTTGCCGATCGCCGACCTGGGGGAGCTGTACGGGCTGCCGATCGACGAAGAGGAAGTCGACACCGTGGGCGGGCTGCTCGCGCACGAACTGGGCCGGGTGCCGCTACCCGGCGCCGAGGTCGTCGCGCACGGGCTGGAGCTGCGCGGTGAAGGCGGCGCCGACGCGCGCGGGCGGGTCCGGGTGCACACCGTGGTGGTGGGCCGGGCGTCCGAGCACAATACGGAGACCGATCCGGGACCGGCGCGGGAGAACGCGTCCGCCCGGCACGACGAGGGAGCAGCCGATGAGTGAACTGGATGCCGAGGACAACAAGTTGCTGGTGCTCGCCCGGGGCGCGCTCGGTCGCACCGGCGGCGCGGCGGGCGCGGCGATCCGCGATACCGACGGGCGCACCTATGCCGCCGGTGAGGTCGGGTTGCAGGCCTTGCGGCTCACCGCGCTGCAGTCCGCGGTCGCGGCCGCGATCTCCAGCGGTGCGGAGGGGTTCGAGGCCGCGGTGGTGATCGGCGGGAAGTTCGCGGACGCCGGGGTGGCCGCGGTCCGCGAGGTGTCCGCCGGAGCGAAGATCATTTTCGCCGACGTCTCGGGTGCGGTGTTCGATATCGCCGAGGGTTACGAGGCATCCGATGCCTGAACCCACCGAGAGTGAGTTCCGTTCCGGTTTCGTCTGTTTCGTCGGCCGGCCCAATACCGGTAAGTCGACGCTGACCAATGCGCTGGTGGGCGCGAAGATCGCGATCACGAGTTCGCGGCCGCAGACCACCCGGCACACCATTCGCGGCATCGTGCACCGCGAGCACACCCAGCTGATCCTGGTCGACACTCCCGGGCTGCATCGCCCCCGGACCCTGCTCGGCCAGCGGCTCAACGATCTGGTGCGCGATACCTATTCCGAGGTCGACGTGATCGCGCTGTGCATCCCCGCGGACGAGAAGATCGGTCCGGGGGACCGCTGGATCGTGCAGCAGGTGCGGCAGATGGCGCCGAAGACCACGCTGCTCGGCGTGGTCACCAAGATCGACAAGGTGGGCAAGGACCAGATCGCGCGCCAACTGATGGCGGTCTCCGAGCTGCTCGGGCCGGAAACCGATGTGGTGCCGGTTTCGGCCACCAAGGGGGAACAGGTCGAGGTCCTGGTCGATGTGATCGCCTCCCGGATGCCGCCGGGCCCGGCGTTCTATCCCGACGGTGAACTCACCGACGAACCCGAGGAAACCCTCATGGCCGAACTCATCAGGGAGGCGGCGCTGGAGGGGGTGCGCGACGAACTGCCGCATTCGCTGGCGGTGGTGATCGAGGAGATCCTGCCGCGCGAGGAGAACGAGGACTTGCTCGACGTGCACGCGCTGCTGTACGTGGAGCGGCCGAGTCAGAAGGCGATCATCATCGGTAAGGGGGGCGCCCGGCTCAAAGAGGTCGGGACCAACGCGCGCAAGCAGATCGAGCATATTCTCGGCAGTCGCATCTACCTGCACCTGCATGTGAAGGTCGCCAAGGACTGGCAGCGCGACCCCAAACAGCTCGGAAAACTGGGGTTCTGAGGTCGCTCGGCGTATCGGTCGGAGGCATGGTTCCGGGGTGGGCGCGGTGGCATCGGGGGCTCGGGTTTCGCGAGGTACGAGAGTCGGATCGCGGTGCGAACGCGATGATTTCGCGCCTGCCTGCGCGCCGGATACCGACCCGCTCACCACACCGAAAGTCAGCTGAGGTTCCGCTTCCTTTGGGTGGCGGAGGTTGGACTAGACCGATATGCTTCGGCCCGTACCCGAATTGACCGGAGCGAAACCCTTTTGATCCGACGATTCGGTAACGGGCACGATGTGGTGCCGCATGCGGGCTCGGCTTTGGGTCGGCAGGACCAAGCGCGAGCGGGGGACCCGACTTATGTACGAATCAGTGCCGGCGGCCTCGGCGTGGGCGGTGGGCCGGAGGCAATTACTGGCTCCGGTGCTGGCCCTGGGAATCTCGGTCACCGTCGGTATCGGACTGCTGGCCGCCGCCATACTGTCGGTCGCGCCGGCGGACCGGATGGTCATCGCCGTATGGGTCTCGATCGCCGTGGCGGCGGCCTGTACCGCCGTCGCCACCGCGGTCTACTTCCGCGGCCTGATCACCGCCGAGCAGCGCCGCACCGCCGAAGCGCTGGACCGGCTCGCCCGCAGCGAGCAGCGGGCCGCGGTCGCCGAACAGGCGGTGGCGGCGGAGAAAGAGGTCAGCGCGACCAGCGAACGCCGCCACTCCGACACCGGCGTTGGTCATCACCGCTTCGGTGTCCAGCGGCTGGATCTCGCTCACCGCGCGGACCATGGTGCTGCCCAAGCGGCGGCGGGGCAGCACCCCGGCCGCCGCGCATCCGGGGGGTCTGCCCGAGCCCGACTCCTCCGAGGGTGCCGCCGCGCACGATACGGCTCCGAAAACCGGTTCGACAGCTTGCTACCGGAACAACAGCGCTACGACGTCCACTTCCTGCCCGCGTCGGCCTGGCGCCGTCCGGCCGGCGCGCCTGCGTAACCGGGCGGAGCCGGTCTCACGCGTATCCGAGGCCGGGCCCCGGACGGCTCGAGCCGACGAGAACGAACACGTGCAAGACTGGTCGCGTGCGTTTGTATCGTGACCATGCCGTCGTGCTGCGCCAGCACAAGCTGGGCGAGGCCGACCGTATCGTCACGCTGCTCACCCGGCAGTACGGTCTCGTGCGCGCCGTGGCCAAAGGGGTGCGCCGCACCAAATCGAAATTCGGGGCCCGGCTCGAGCCGTTCGCCTATATCGACGTGCAGCTGCATCCCGGCCGCAGCCTCGATATCGTGACCCAGGTCCACACCGTCGAAGCCAACACATCCGCCATCATCGCCGACTACGGCCGCTACACCACCGCCTGCGCCGTACTGGAGACCGCCGAACGCCTGGCCGGTGAGGAGCGCGCCCCCGTTCCCCGCCTGCACACCCTCACCGCGGGTGCCCTGCACGCGATCGCCGAAGGGCAGCGCCCGCCCGAACTGGTCCTCGACGCCTTCCTGCTGCGCGCCATGGACTATGCCGGCTGGGCTCCCGCCATCGACGAATGCGCCCGCTGCGCCACCCCCGGCCCGCATCGTGCGTTCCATGTGGGCGCCGGCGGAGCGGTCTGCGTCCACTGCCGCCCACCCGGCGCCGTCACCCCCGCGCCCGCGGTCTTCGACCAGCTGCTGGCACTACGCCACGGCCGCTGGGACCGCGTCGAGACCATCCCCGAATCGGCCCGCCGGCAGGCCAGCGGACTCATCGCGGCCCACCTGCAATGGCATCTGGAACACAAACTGCGCACCCTCCCGCTGGTGGAGCGCAGCAGTGGAGCCCCCCGCCCCGGAGCATCGGCGAACACCGACGAACAACTGCGCGCGGTAGACCAGGTCGCCGGTGCGGCGGGCACAGGGTAGTGATGAATCGGCCCGGCTCGCTCCGATGGGGCCAGCGCGCTCGCCGAGAAACCGATGCCTCACCCGCGAGGGTCCAGATGCGGACCCGGACCTCGAATGCCGACGTAACCGCATGTGTCGAGTCTTACGAGACACCTCAAAGGGTTGAGGCCCGTCTCGCCGTTTCGGCCTCGAAAGCGCATGAGCCGAAGGC
>NZ_JBKOOL010000206.1:0-8820 GCF_046764065.1 Nocardia sp. NPDC002869 | reverse complement strand
CCGGCACCCCCCCAAAACCCCCACGCCCAATGGACTGATGTCCCCTCACCCGCTCTGAGACGAGTGTGGGCGGGCCGGATGATCCGGCCGGCCCACGAAGTTCCGCGCGCGTCGGGTCAGCTGTCGAGTTCCCGCGCGACCGCGCGCACCACCTCCGAGATCCGCTGGGCGGTCTTGCGATCCGGGTAGCGGCCCTTGCGCAGGTCCGGCTGCACCTTCGCCTCGAGCAGTGTGATCATGTCCTCGACCATGCCGTGCAGTTCATCGGGGCTGTGCTTACGCGCGACCGGCTCCTTGCGGGCGCCGCGCTCCTGGTTCTGCCGCACCGACGGGGGCGCCTCCACCAGCTTCAGGCTCAGCGCCTGCGGCCCGCGCCGCCCGGCCGCCATCCCGAACTCGACCCGCTGACCGGGCTTGAGCGTCTCGACGCCCTGGGGCAGCGCGGACGAGCGGACATAGACGTCCTCACCCTCGTCCTGGGAAAGGAAGCCGAAGCCCTTTTCCACGTCGTACCACTTCACCTTGCCGGTCGGCACTGCGCTCACCCGTTCGTCTGTTCGGCGCCCGACCCACCGGGCCCGGGCACGCTCGTCTGCTGGAACCCGCTGATGGCAGGTCTTTCCCCTACTCGAAAAACGCGCCCCACAAGCATGCAGGACGCGAGATCGTTCCGAGTCTACCCCGGTGGGCACAGCCCCAGCACATCAGTTTTACGGTCGAACGGTGACGAATCCTGCCGATCCGCGGCCCTCCGGCCCCCCGTCCGGGCGCACCCCCGGCAACTGGTTACTCCAACTCGCGCTGGGTCTCTTCGCCCTCGGACTGCTGTCGGTGGTGGCGATCTTCCTCACCCCGATCCTCACCGGCGGCAAGCCGGGCCTCTGGCTGTACCTGGGCGCCATGCTGGCTCCCGTCGGTTTCGTCGCGGCGTTGATCTTCGCGTTGCGCTCGGGTCGCAGATCCAGGTGACATCTGTCCAGTACCCGGCCGGGACACATCCCAAGCCCTATGTGATGATAATCACATAACGGCATGATAACGGGCCCGCGTGTCCTACGCCGGATACCCGATGCACCCCCACTAGCTGCGCAGAGTCGCCGGGCGGTACTCGTGACCGCTCCGCAACCCGTCCGCACACGCCGGTTACCAAATAGTGATTTTTCGGCGGGAACGTCGTACCGTCTACCCCAGCCGGGCACATCCGGCCCACCGGCCCGCCGCACCGAACCTCGCCCCGCGGGTACCGGAACCCAACGGAAACCAAGAGGGGCGAGGGCGGGACGGGCACCCTCTCAGCCTGGACCCGAGCGAATACCTCGCAGGTGCGTACGAGAGGAAGACGAACCCGAATGAGTGGACGCCATCGCAAGCCCACCAATACCGGTCGCACTGTGGCCAAGGTTGCCGTCACCGGCGCCATGATCAGCGGTGCGGGTGTAGCCCTCGCCGGTACAGCCAGCGCGGCACCCGACTCCGACTGGGATCGACTCGCGCAGTGCGAGGCCGGCGGCAACTGGGCCATCAACACCGGCAACGGCTATCACGGCGGACTGCAGTTCTCGCAGAGCACCTGGCAGGCCAACGGCGGTGGAGACTATGCGCCGACCGCCAACCAGGCCAGCCGCGAACAGCAGATCGCCGTCGCCGAAAATGTACTTGCCTCGCAGGGCTGGGGCGCCTGGCCCTCCTGCTCCTCCTCGCTGGGCCTGAGCAGCGGCTCGACCCCGCGCGAGACCCCGGCCGACACTCCGGCCGTGCAGACCGAAACCCCGGGCAGCCAAGCCGCGCCCGGCACCCAGACCCAGGCTCCGGCCCAGGCACCCACCCAGACCCAAGAGGTCTACACCGCCGTGGATCGCGCGCTCGCCGCCGTCCAGGCGCAGGGTGTGCAGGTCCCGCAGCCCGCACTGGATCTGTTCGAAGCCGTCAAGGCCGGCACCCCGCAGCTGGATTCGGGCCTGCTCAATGTCTTCGAGGCCAACAAGGGCCTGCTGCCCTCCTGAACGGGCACCTCGACTACGAAAGAACCCCGCTCCACCATCAGGTGATGCGGGGTTCTTTCGTTCGTCCGCTCAGCGGTTGATCACTGTGTGCGGGTGCAGATACGGCAGCTGGTCGGAAGCCACCGGGAACTCGGTGTCCTCGCCGAAGGGCGAGAGGTTACCGGAGCGGGACGACGACAGCTCGGTGACCGCGTGCTCACCGTCGGCCACCTCGGGCCAGCCGTTGTCGATATAGGGTTTCTTCGATTTGTTCACCACCCCCTCATTCTGGCATGCCCCTGCCGCGGCGCCGCATGTCAACCGCCTCGACGACACCCGTCGCACGCTCGGGACCGGCGTGCCGGACCGCGCCGCGTGGGTCACCGGGCCGCGCCCCACCGAACCCGCGGCGCCCGGCTAGTCTGGACCGGATGACCGGCCAAGACTCGTTCACCGCCTGGCTCGGCGCCCGATCCGACGCACAGCTGGTGGCACTGCTGGAACGTCGGCCCGATCTCGCGGTACCGCTGCCGTCCTCCATGGCAGTGCTCGCCGCCCGCGCCGAACAGCGCGCTTCGGTACTGCGCGCGGCCGACGATCTCGGCACCGTGCCCTTCGCGATCGTGGAAGTGCTGGCCGTGCACACCGCGGGCGGCGGCGAACCGATGACCCGCACCGAACTCAAACGCGCGCTGCGTGCCCGGGCCAAGGCCGCGACGGTGGACGCGGCCGTCACCGAACTGGCCGACCGGGCCCTGCTCTGGTTCGAAGGCGACCGCATCCGCCTCGTACCCGCTGTCGCCGAGGCACTGCCGTGGCCGTTGGGCAGCGGAGCGGAGACCACCCCGGCGCTGTCCGAATCGGAGATAGCCACCGCGCTCACCGACCTCCCGGAGGCCGAACGCGCGCTCCTGGACAAACTCGCCGAGACCGGACCGCGCGGACGCACGCGCGATGCCGCCCCGGACGCGCCCGCCGACCGGCCCGTGCCCCGGCTGCTGGCGGCCCGACTGCTCCGCCGGATCGACGACGAGACAGTGGAGCTACCGCCCGCCGTGGGCCAGGTGCTACGCGGCGAACCCGTCACCGACCCGTACCGGCTCGCCGAACCCGAGCCCCGGCCGATCCCGCACCCGCCGGGCGAAGTCGACGGCGTCGGGGCGGGTGAGGTCGGTGAACTGCTCCGGCACTGCGCCGCGATCCTGGAAGTACTGGGTCAGCTGCCCGCGCCGGCACTGCGCGCGGGCGGTCTCGGCGTGCGGGAACTGCGCCGGATAGCCAAGGCGACCGGTATCGACGAGACCCGGGCGGGTCTGCTGGTGGAACTGCTGGCGGCGGCGAAACTGATCGAGAAGGGTTTCCCCGACCCGCCGCCGGAGGCCGACGCCGACGATTTCTGGGCGCCGACTCCGGCCGCGGACTCCTGGTCGGAGGCTCCGTCGGCCCGCCGCTGGGTCCCGCTCGCGCACGCCTGGCTGGAGTTGGACCGGTATCCGTGGATGATCGGCCTCCGCGATGCCGCGGACAAGCCGCTGGCCGCGCTCGCGCACGAACTCCGGGTACCGTACGCCGTGCGGGACCGGCGGATCGTGCTCGAGGCACTCGCCGAGCAACCATCCGGCATCGAACTCGAACCCGCCGCACTCGCCCAGCTGCTGGCCTGGCGCACCCCGCGGCGTCGGCGGCATTTCCGCCGGGAAGTGGTGGACAACACCCTGTACGAGGCTGCCGCGCTCGGCGTGGTGGGCCGGGGCGCGCTCACCGGCGCGGGCCGGATGCTACTGACCGATACCCTCGCGGCCGCCGAAACCGCGCTGGAGGCCGCCCTCCCCGAGCCGGTGGACCATGTGCTGGTCCAGGCCGACCTGACGGTGGTGGCGCCCGGACCGCTGACCGCCGATCTACAACGCCGGATCGAATTGGTCGCCGATGTGGAGTCGGCCGGTGCGGCCACCGTCTACCGGATCGGGGAGTCCACCCTGCGCCGCGCGCTCGATGCCGGTCTCACCGCCGCCGAGCTGCACACCCTCTTCGGCCGGCATTCCCGGACTCCGGTTCCGCAGACTCTGACCTACCTGATCGACGATGTGGCGCGGCGGCACGGCCGGTTGCGGGCCGGGATGGCGCAGTCGTTCGTGCGCAGCGAGGACCCGGCACTACTGGCGCAGGTCCTGGCCTCCCCGGTGGCCGAGACCCTGGCCCTGCGCGGTATCGCCCCGACGGTGGCGATATCACAGGCGCCGCTGGGCGAACTGTTCGAAGAACTGCGCCGGGCGGGTTTCGCACCCGCGGGCGAGGACGCCTCCGGCGCGATCGTGGATCTACGACAACGCGGTGCGCGGATCGGTGTGCGGCCGCTGGCCCGGCAACCGTATCGGCCGACCCCCCCGACAACCGATCAACTGGAACTTCTGGTCACCGAGCTGCGTGCCGGGGAGCGCGCCGCGACCGCCACCTCCGGGCAGGTGGTACGCAGCGACGGCACCCGCAGCAGCACAGCCGCCGCCCTGGCACTGCTGCAGCTGGCCGCGCGGGTGCGGCGCCAGGTGCACATCGGTTATGTCGACGCCAAGGGCACCGCGATCCAGCGGGTCGTCGAGCCGGTGCGGGTCGGCAACGGACAGCTGGACGCGCTGGACCCGGTGACCGGCACGGTCCGGCAGTTCACCCTGCATCGGATCTCGTCGGTCGCGCTGCTCGAATAACCGTGCCGCCGCGGCGCTCAGCCGCGCAGTGATCCCGGGTAGAGGTACTGCTCGGGCGGCGGCGTGGTACCGCGTAACCAGGCGTCGAAGAACCCGGTGAGATCGGTCGGCGATTTGGACTGGACGAAGGCGCGGAAGGCCCGCATCGAGGCATTGCCGTAGGCGTGGACGGTGACGAATTCGCGCAGGGCCGCGAAGAAGACGTCGTCTCCCAGCTGTTTGCGCAGCGCGTGCATGAACAGCGGCCCCCGGTAATACACCGAGGTGAACATCTTCTCCGGGCCGGGGTCTTCCAGTGGGACGGCCCAGAATTTCGGCTTCGCCAGCATCTCCCGGACCGTCTTGCGGTAGTCGGCGTCCACATCGGCGCCCTCGGTCCGCTCGGGCCACAGATAGTCGGCGGTATAGCTGGCGATGCATTCGTTGAGGCAGATATCGGACCAGCTCTCCACCGAAACGGAATCGCCCCACCACTGGTGGGCGGTCTCGTGCACCACGGTGTTCAGATCCGCCCAGGCCGCATAGGTGGGCCGGGTCTGGGTTTCCAGCGAGAAGGGGATGTCGACGGACAGGAAGATACCGCCGCCGGCGTCGAACGGGTACGGGCCATAGAGGCTCTCGGTGAAATCGAGCACCTGCGGGAGCTTTTCCTCGTATTGCCGCAAGCCCTCGGCACCCGGAGCGAAAGCGCTGAGCAGCGGCGTGCCGTTCGCGCGGCGCTGCTCCAGATACTCGAATCGGTCGATGGCGACGGTGGTGAGATAGCCGATCACCGGATGCCGCTGCTCCCAGCTCACGGTGCGGAATCCGTCGCGCACCTCGTCGCGCACCCGCACACCGCCCGACACCACCTCCCATTCCGCGGGAACGGTGGTGTGCAGTGTGAAGGTCGCCTTGTCCCGCGGGGAATCGTTGAGCGGATACCAGGTGGAGGCCGAATGTGGTTGTCCGGCGGCGAAAACGCCACCGGTGGGTGCGTAGGTCCAGCCCTCGCCGCGGGTATCGGGGGCGGTACCCGCGTAGTCGACGGTGACAGTGAAGGGCAGACCGGGCAGTAGCGGCAGGGCCGGGTGCACGACCAGCTCGTGCGGTTCCTGCCATTCGAAGCCGGCCGGCGCGTTGTTCACCCGCACGGCGCGCACCGGAGGCCCGCTGTAATCGAGGTCGAACGCGGTCAGCGGCTGGGTGGCGAGGGCGTCGATCCGGGTGGAACCGGTGAGTTGGTGATCGGCCGGATCGTAGCCGAGGGTCACGTCGTAGTGGGCGACGTCGTAACCGCCGTTGCCGTCCCGCGGAAAGTAGGGGTCGCCCAGGCCGTCCGAACCCGCCGGCAACGCGGATGGCGCCTGTGCCGCGGCCGGAACCAGCGCCGGGCTCGCCAGCACCACCATCCCGGCGATCAGCCAGCGGCCGAGCCTCATGCGTTTCCACCTTCCGTGATCGAGTTGTGTTTCCCGGGTCATCCCGCCCGACGACGTTAGTCGCATCCGTCCCCGGATCCCGGTATCGCGGAAAACGCGGCGCGCGAGGGTTTCCCGGCGCGCGGTCCACCTGATGCCCGGCGGCACCGGTACCGGTTCAGGCGCCGAGCCCCTCCGGCAGCTGGCCCGGATCGAGCAGCAATCGCTTGGCCGCACTGCGATGGACCTCGTCGGCGCGGGCGAGATTATCGGTGAGCAACCGCCATTCGTTCTCGGCGATGGCCGCGCGCGCCCGCTCGATCACCGCGGTATCGGCGGTACCCCAGGCGATCGGCATCGTCTCGACCGGGAGCCAGCGCTCGCCGATCGAGCGGGTGGTCCGGTCACCGCGCACCGCGACCGCCGGAACGCGCTCCCCCTCGGCGACCCGATGGCCCGGCAGATGCCGCACCTTCTTGGTGACCAGCGCGTACCGCTGCTCGCCGGAATCGCGGCGGGCCAGATTGACCAGGGCGAGCAGTACCGCGCCGCGTGCCTGGATCCGCGAGACCACCGCCGGAACCAGTTCGCCCTCGGCGTAGAGGCGGTCGATACCGGCCCGGCGCGGCGCCCACAGCGCCACCCACAGCGCCGTCGCCGCCCCCAGCGCACAGGCCAGCGCCAGCGGATAGGACCAGGGATGCCCCAGCCACACCAGATAGGCGGTAGCGGCCGTGGCGGCGACGGCGGCGAGCATCGCGGACAACCGCACCCGGCGGCGTCCGGCGACTACTTCATTGACCGCGTGGGCGTGCCGGCGGTCCACCGCGAATTCGAAGCGTCGCACGTCGCCATTCCTAACACAGTCAGTGGAGTTCGGAATGCCCTTATTGTTCGCCGGGTCCGATGGCGGGGCCCAGCAGATCGTCGGCATCGGTTATGCGATAGGCATAACCCTGCTCGGCGAGGAAACGTTGCCGATGCGCAGCGTAATCCGCGTCCAGAGTGTCGCGGGCCACCACCGAATAGAAATGGGCCTGACCGCCGTCCTGTTTGGGCCGCAACAGCCGGCCCAGCCGCTGGGCCTCTTCCTGGCGCGAACCGAAGGTTCCGGAAACCTGCACCGCCACCGACGCCTCCGGTAGGTCGATGGAGAAATTCGCGACCTTGCTGACCACGAGAACCGGGATCTCGCCGCGGCGGAAGGCGTCGAACAGCGCCTCACGCTCCTTGTTCTTCGTCGACCCCTGGATCACCGGTGCGTCCAGGGCGGCGCCCAGTTCTTCCAGCTGGTCCAGGTAGGCGCCGATGACGAGGGTGGGCGCACCGCGATGCCGGTCCAGGATGGATTTCACCACCGCGGTCTTGGTGTGCGCGGTGGAACAGAGCTTGTAGCGCTCTTCGGGCTCGGCGGTCGCGTAGGCCATCCGCTCGGCATCGGTCAGCGTTACCCGGACCTCGATACAGTCGGCCGGGGCGATCCAGCCCTGGGCCTCGATATCCTTCCACGGCGCGTCGTAGCGTTTGGGGCCGATCAGCGAGAAGACATCGCCCTCCCGGCCGTCCTCCCGGACCAGGGTCGCGGTGAGACCGAGCCGGCGCCGCGACTGCAGATCGGCCGTCATCCGGAAAACGGGGGCGGGCAGCAGATGGACCTCGTCGTAGATCACCAGCCCCCAGTCCCGGCTGTCGAAGAGTTCCAGATGCTTGTACTCACCCTTCGATTTACGGGTGATCACCTGGTAGGTGGCGATGGTGACCGGCCGGATCTCCTTGCGCTCCCCGGAGTACTCACCGATCTCCTCGTCGGTGAGCGAGGTACGCGCGAGGAGCTCCCGCCGCCACTGGCGGCCGGCGACGGTATTGGTCACCAGGATGAGGGTGGTGGCCTTGGCGCGCGCCATCGCGGCGGCACCCACCATCGTCTTGCCCGCCCCGCACGGCAGCACCACCACCCCGGACCCGCCCGCCCAGAAGGAATCGGCGGCCATTTCCTGATAGTCGCGCAACTGCCAGCTCGCGCCGTGGAAGTCCAGGTCGATCGGATGGGCCTCACCGTCGACGTAGCCGGCCAGGTCCTCGGCGGGCCAGCCGATCTTGAGCAGCTGTTGTTTGATGTGCCCGCGCTCGGACGGGTGCACCAGCACCGTGTCCTCGTCGATGCGCTCGCCGAGCATGGGAGCGATCTTCTTGTGCCGCAGCACCTCGGCGAGTACCGCGCGATCCAGGCTGACCAGGGTCAATCCGTGCGCCGGGTGTTTCACCAGCTGCAACCGCCCGTAACGGGCCATCGTCTCGACGATATCGACCAGCAGCGGCTGGGGCACCGGGAACCGGGAGTGCCCGACCAGCGCGTCCACCACCTGCTCCGCGTCGTGCCCCGCGGCCCGCGCGTTCCACAGGGCCAGCGGCGTCACCCGATAGGTGTGCACGTGTTCGGGCGCCCGCTCCAATTCGGCGAACGGCGCGATCGCCTGGCGCGCCACATCCGCGAGTTCATGATCGACTTCCAGCAACACTGTTTTATCGCTCTGCACGATCAGCGGCCCGTCTGCCACGGACACCTCCTCACCTCGGCTCCAACCATTGTCCCCGAAGCAGTGTTTTTCAGCGCCGCCTGCGGCGCCGCGGGGTTGAGGCCCCCTCGGTCTCGGGGGGGGGGGGGGGCGGCCCCGCGCCCCGGGCCCGCGCCGGCAGACGGGGGGGGGCACTCTTGGGGTGCAGGACACCACC
>NZ_JBKOOL010000205.1:0-8825 GCF_046764065.1 Nocardia sp. NPDC002869 | reverse complement strand
TCTGATAACTCATCGAGTTATCGGACACCGCCCTCTCGGGCGTCCCCGGCTCATGCCCCGGCCGGGGCATGAGCCTTGGTTCCCGCGTCGTCCGGGCCGGCTGCACCGGCACCCCTCGGATGCCGGTCAGTGCCTTCCCGTCGGCGGGCATTGGTAACCCGGCCCCCTGCTCGGAGGTCCGGGGGATCGTGATGGGTCTTTTCTGTGGAGCGCCGGCCAGGCAGCGAGGTCGACCGCGGCATTCAGGTCCCGATCAGCGCGGTGGCCGCAGGGGCAGGTGAACACCCGATCCGCCAGCGTGAGATCGGGGTTGAGGGTGCCGCAGGCCGATACCGACCCACCCGCCACCGTCGTCGGGGCCCCGAGCCGGGTGGTGGCGGCCCGGGTGCAGATCCGCGGCGAGCTATGCGGCAGCAACTCCGGCAAGCCGGTCCAAACTGCAGCAGAACCGCAGGACAACACGGATTACCGAACCTCTTCGCCAGCGCGCACGCACCCTACGCCCCGGCCAGCCGATCCGAACCCGGCAATCCGAGATCTCGGATACCCTCTGAGCTCGGATAAACCTGCGGGCAATGTGATTGTCATCACTTGGGCGGTGGTCCGTCGGCTCCGAACCACCGTCGAAGATCGAAAACGCAGGTGATCGGGGCGCGACAGGGTTGGTAAACCCCTACTGCTCGCACGGCTTCCAGGTGCCGGAGCGTAGGATTTCCGGGAATTTCCGCTGAGGTTACCGCCGAATCAGAAGTCGCGACAATGTTGTCGGGCAGTTCGGGCGCGCCGGGCCGGAGCGGACCCGTAGGCAGCCGCCTGTGACGCGCGGAGTGCTGGAAGACTCGGCGGCGAACAGAAGGGGCCACGACAGAGATGACCAAGGATCGGCTGATCGCCGGACGGTATCGGCTCACGGATCCCATCGGCACCGGCGCCATGGGTGTGGTGTGGCGGGCACTCGATATCCGGCTCCAGCGCACCGTCGCGGTCAAACAGGTGCTGCTCGGACCCAACCTGACCGAACAGCAGACCTCGGAAGCGCGCAAACGCGCACTGCGCGAAGGCCGGATCGCCGCGCGCCTGCACCACCCCAACGCCATCTCGGTGTTCGACGTCGCCGAGGAGGACGGCCAGCCGTGGCTGGTCATGGAATACATGAACGCGCCGAGCCTGGCGAGCCGGTTGAACCTCGACGGCACCATGGGCCCGCTCGAGGTCGCCAAACTCGGCGCCCAGGCGGCCGCCGCGCTCGCTGCCGCGCACGACGCCGGTATCGTGCACCGCGATGTGAAGCCGGCGAATCTGCTGGTGGGCGATGACGGGACGGTGAAGATCACCGATTTCGGTATCTCGCGTGCCACCGGCGATGTGACGGTGACGGCCACGGGTTTCCTGGCCGGCACCCCCGCGTATCTGGCGCCTGAGGTCGCGCGCGGTGAGCAGCCGATACCCGCCTCCGATGTCTTCGCCCTGGGATCCACGCTCTACCACGCCCATACCGGCCGCCCGCCGTTCGGCGACGGCGACAATCCGCTGGCGGTCCTGCACGCGGTGGCCGGCGGACAGGTCGAACCGCCCGCCGGCGCGGGCGCCCTGGGACCGGTGCTGATGCGCCTGCTGGCGACCGAGGTCGCCATCCGTCCCACCATGCACGAGGCGCAGGTGATGCTGGAGGAAGTGGCTGCCGGGCGGGCACCGGAACCGGTCGATCCGGTGGCGCCCGCCGCCACGAAGATCCTGCCCGCCGATGCGGCCGCGACCCCCCCGCTGTCGCCGGATGCTCCCGCCCCGCCGCGGGTTCCGCCGCCGGGCGCAACCCCGCCGGCCTTCCGCGGTCCGCGACAGACCGCCCCGGCGAGTGGCGCCGGTGCCGTCCCGCCCGCATCGGGGCAGGCTCCGGCAGCGTCCGGGGGCTCCCGGAAACGCACCGGTGCGGCGTTACTGGCGGCTGTCTCCGCGCTGATTCTGGTGGTGGTTGTGGGGTTGGTGCTGGCGAATGCCCTCGGCGGCGACACCGACGATCCGGCCGCGCTCGCCCCGGGCACGTCGCAGGCGCTCGCCCCCGACACCGCCGAATCCGACACCGAATCCACCGCCCGGCCGTCGACCACGACCCCGCCGCCGACCACCACGCCCGAAACCGGTCCGCCGTCCGCGGCCCGCGTCGAGCAGTTCGTCCGCGGGTACTACGGCCTGCTGCCCGGAAACCCGTCCGCCGCCTGGTCCCAGCTCTCGCCCGCGTACCAGGCCACCACCGGCGGCTACGCCGAGTACACGCGCTTCTGGTCGACCATCTCCGCCATCAGCATCGGCGCGGTGACGCCGTCGGGCACCGGCTCGGCCGTCGCCACCATCACCTACACGATGAGCAACGGTTCGGTGCAGTCGGAGAACCGGTCGTTCCAGGTGGTGCCGGAGGGCGGACAGCTGGTGATCACCGCGTCCCAACTGCAGTGAGCCGCCCGCCCGGGGCCTTCCCCCGGCCGTGCTGCCGATAGGGTCGGCCGGGGATGCCGGGTCGGCTCCCGGGCACGGGCATGTGATCGACCGCGACGAAAGGCCGTACCTATGAACCGGGTTGCCGGAGTGCTGTGGGATATGGACGGCACCCTCCTCGATTCGGAGAAGCTCTGGGATATCGGTGTACGGGAGCTGGCGCGCGAACTGGGCCGGGAGATGACCCAGGAGATCCGGCACGCACTCATCGGAGCGTCCGGGGCGAACGCGCTGCGGATCATTTTCACCGAACTCGGCCTGCCTCCGGAGCCCGCGGCCGTGGCGGCGGCCGGACATTTCCTGGAACAGCGCGTCACGGAACTGATGAGCGGGCCGATCCCGTGGCGGCCGGGCGCGGTGGAGGCGCTGGAGATGGTGCGTGCCGCGGGTCTGCCCACCGCGCTGGTGACCAACACCAAACGGTCGCTGACCGAGCTGGCGCTGGAAACGCTGGGCCGCGATCGGTTCGACGTCTCGGTCTGTGGTGACGAGGTCCCGCACGGGAAACCGGATCCCGCCGTGTACCTGCGGGCGGCGGAGCTGCTCGGGCTCGAGCCCCGTGACTGTGTGGCCGTGGAGGATTCCGTCACCGGGGTGGCCGCCGCGACGGCCGCGGGGTGCGGGGTGCTGGTGGTGCCCTGCGAGATCCCCGTCCCGGCGCACCCGTCGCGGGTGCACCGCGACAGTCTGATCGGGTTGTCGCATACCGACCTCGACGAGGTGCTGCGGACCTGTCGCGCGGTTGCCGTCGGTGATCCCGCGGCGTCCTGAGCTCCGCCGGCACCCAGCCCTCGCCGGCGGTCGCCACCTCGTCCGCGGGAAGCCGAGTTGGGTCATCCGGCGCCGAATGCGTCCGTGCGCCCGAACATTCGATCATGGGCTGCTTTTCGTGGCCGATTCCGGCGTCACCGCTGTGATCAGGGGCGACCAGCGGTGGCGAAGGATGTTGCGGAGCAACAAGACCGAGCGGTCCGTGACCGGACTCACCCGCTATCTCCGGCAAACACCGGGCGTGTCGCAGACAGTCCGATAACAATATCGCTATGGCCGCCACGGTGACCTTGACCGACATCGTCGACACATCCCGCTACCCGCTCGCGGAGCCCGGTGCCCCCGGTTGGCGTGCCGCGGTGGCGGCGGCCCGGGCCGATCTCGCCGAGGACGGCTGCACCGTCCTGCGCGAGTTCATCCGGCCCGAACTGCACGCCCTGCTCGCCGAGCAGGGGGAGCGGATGGCGCCGCACGCCTACTACCGCACCGAGCGGGTCAACGCCTACAACATCCCGCTCGACAGCGAATTACCCGAGGACCATCCCGGCCGGATCGTCTTCGAACGCGGTAACGCCTTCGTGCCGCGCGACCGCATCCCCGCCGGCGCACTCATCCACCGCCTCTACACCGACGAACTGTTCCAGCGTTTCCTGGCCGACTGCTTCGGCCGGGACCGGCTGCACGAATTCGCCGACCCCCTGGCAGGGCTGGTTCTCAATGTGGTCTCACCGGGGCAATCGCATCCCTGGCATTTCGACACCAACGAGTTCACCGTCAGCATGCTGACCGCTACCCCCGACGCGGGCGGGGTCTTCGAATACTGTCCCGGAATCCGTTCCCCGCAGGCCGAGAACCTGCCGGATGTGCACGCGGTCCTGACCGGATCGGGCGAGCGCCTCATCCGGCGTCTGGTACTGCGCCCGGGGGATCTGCAACTCTTCCAGGGCCGCTTCTCGCTGCACCGGGTCTCCCCGGTAGAGGGCGCGGCCACGCGGCATACGGCGATCTTCGCCTACAGCGACCGTCCCGGTGTCATCGGCACCGTGGAACGCACCCGTCAACTGTTCGGACGGGTGCTCCCCGATCATCTCGCCGCGGCCGACGCCGTCCGGGGTGACCGGCTGCTCGATTGATCGGACGCGATCGAGTGGATACCGCCCGAGGAGAGGAACACACCGTGCCAGTTCCGTTGCACACCACCGGGAAAGCATCCTTCGACGACATCTACTCGAGGCCCGATCCACGCGACTACTACGCGCGGATGTCGGAGCTGGACTATCGCATTCCGGAACTGGCGAAACCGCATCTGCGGCGGCAGATCGCCGAATGCGGCGCGGCGAAGGGCGCAGCACCCGGCGTGCTGGACATCGGGTGCTCCTACGGCGTGAACGCAGCCCTGCTGCGCTGGGACACCACCCTCGCCGAGCTGGCCGGATGGTATGCGGACCCCGAGGCGGATACGAACGAGTTGATCGCTCGCGACCGCGCCCGGCCGGCCGGCGCCGATGCGCTGCCCGGGGTGCGGTTCCTCGGTATGGACGCCTCCGCGCCCGCCCTGGATTACGCCCGCGCGGCGGGCCTGCTCGACGCCGTGGTGCACGCCGACCTCGAGGCCACCGACCCCAGCGACGAACAACGCGCGATTCTCGCCTCGGCGGACCTGGTCGTCTCGACCGGCTGTATCGGATACGTCACCGAGAAGACGATCGTGCGGATCGCCACCGCCCATCCCGACCGGCGCCCCTGGATGGCCCATTTCGTGCTGCGTATGTACGGTTTCGAACCCATCGAGGCGGAGCTGGCGGCGCTGGGTTACCACACCCGGCGAATGCCCGGCGAGTTCGCCCAGCGCAGGTTCGCCTCGATGGCCGAGCGCGAGCAGGTGCTGAGTACGCTGACCGGTAACGGCATCGATACCACCGGCCTGGAGAACGAGGGTTGGCTGTATGCCAATCTCTATGTGTCCCGGCCGCTTTCGGCACCCATATCCATCGCTTGACCGCCGGGCGCAACCCGCCGACCGACGACCGAACCGGAGAACGACTTGACCGAATCCACCTTCGCCGCCGAGGACCAGCTCCCGAGGGTCCCGCTGCCGACCCTCGAGGACAGCTGCGCGCGTTTCGTCCAGTGGTGCACACCGCTGCTGACCGCTGAGCAGCTGGCCGCCACCGAGGCGGCCGTGGCCGATCTGCTACGCCCCGGCGGCCCCGGCCGCGTGCTGCACGACGCGCTGCGCGAATACGACCAGACCCCGGGCGTGGGTAGCTGGCTCGACCGGTTCTGGCCCTCGCGCTACCTGGGCCGGCGGGACCGGATCGCGTTGAACGCCAACTTCTTCTTCCTGTTCCGCGACGATACCGTGCTGGCGAGTTCCACCGCGGCCGACCAGGCCGAGCGGGCCGCCGCGCTGGTCGCCGCCGCGGTCGACTACAAGCTGGCCCTGGACCGGGAGGAGATCCCGCCGGTCACCCAGCGGGGGCAGCGCCTGTCCATGTGGCAGAACAAGTACCTGTTCTCGGAGACCCGGATTCCCGGTCTCGAACAGGACACCGTGCGGGTGCCCTACAGTGCGGCCGAACCGGGCCCGTCCACCGCGCGGCATATCCTCGTACTGCACCGCGGAGCCATGTTCCGGCTGGACGTTCTCGGACCCGACGGCGACCCGTACGCCTTCGAGGATGTGACCGCGGGCCTGCGCGCGATCCTGAAATCGGCCACCGAGCCGGCCCCGGCCGGGACCTCGGTCGGACAGCTGACCACCGCCGCGCGCGCCGACTGGGCCCGCGCCCGCGCCCGGCTGCTGACCGATCCGCACAATGCCGAGGCGCTCGACACCGTCGAAACGGCGCTGTTCGCCGTCTGCCTCGAGGATTTCGCCCCGCGCGACGACCTGCACGCCGCCGACACCCTGCTGCACGGTGACAGCGCCAACCGGTGGTTCGACAAATCGGTCTCGTTCATCGTCTTCGCCGACGGCCGGACCGGGATCAATGTCGAACACTGCGGCCTGGACGGCACCACCATCCTGTCCTTCGTCGACACCCTGCTGGAGGCTCCTGTCGGCGAGCATCTCCAGCGGTCCGGGGCGCGGGGGCAGGGGCTGCCGCCGGCCGAGCAGATCGAGTTCCGGCTCGACGCGGAGCAGCAGGCCGAAGTGGTCGCGGCCGGGGCGGCGTTCGCGCAGTACGCCGCGGACAATGCCACCACGGTCGTCTCGTTCGAGGATTTCGGCACCGCCCGGGCCAAACAGCTCGGTATCTCCCCGGACGCGTTCGCGCAGCTGAGCTACCAGCTCGCGCACCGGCGCAGTAAGGGCCTCACCGGCGCCACCTATGAATCCATCGCCACCCGGCAGTACCGCAACGGCCGTACCGAGGCGATGCGCGTGGTGACCCCGGAGATGGTGACCTTCGCCGACACCATGACGGATCCGGCGGCCGATACCGCCACGAAACTGGCCGCTGCCCGCGCCGCCGCCACCGCGCATGTGGAACGGGCGAAACAGTGCCAGTCCGGTGCGGCGCCGGAACAGCATCTGTGGGAACTCGAATGGATCCAGCGGCGCCGCGGCGCCGAACTCGGCGTCACCGACCCGATTCCGCTGTACTCCAGCCCCGGCTGGACCGTTCTGCGCGACGACTATCTGAGCACCAGCTCCGCGCCGTCGGTGAACATCAGCTACTTCGGTTTCGGGTCCACCAGCCCGAAATGCATCGGTATCGCCTACGTACTGCTGCCCGACCGGTGGAATCTGTACCTGGCCACCCCGGCGGCCGTCGCCGACCAGATGCACGCGTTCGCCGGGCACCTGCGCACCGCCGTCGCCGAACTGGAGACCCTGCTCTCCGGAGCATGAGCGAGTCGGGCCCGGAGGCGGTAGTGCGATACCTTCGCCTGCGCTTCGGTCTCCGCAATCAGCATGTTGACCGATCGTAGGTCTCGCTCATGCGCAATGGACGCAGCATGAGTGGTACTCGTGTGATCGCCCGAGTGGGTGCCACGACACAGTGGTGCCCACTCGGGCGGAGTCGTGTGGCGGTGGTCTGAAACAATGACCTGCCGTGAAGACTTTCGAGGCCCTGTTCGCCGAGCTCCAAGATCGCGCAGCCACCCGTCCCGCCGGGTCGGGTACCGTCGCCGCGCTGGACGCGGGCGTCCATACCCAGGGCAAGAAGGTGCTGGAGGAGGCCGGTGAGGTGTGGCTGGCCGCCGAACACGAGGGCGACGAGGCGCTCGCCGAGGAGATCTCCCAGCTCCTCTACTGGGTGCAGGTTCTGATGGTGGGCCGCGGGCTGCGGCTGGAGGACGTCTACCGACATCTGTAGACGCCCCGACCGTTCTCCGACCGAAAGGACCATCATGCTGCGCGTCGCAGTCCCCAACAAGGGCGCACTCTCCGAATCCGCGGTCGCCATCCTCACCGAGGCCGGCTACCGCAAACGCACCGACTCCCGCGATCTCACCGTGCTCGATCCGGCCAACCAGGTGGAGTTCTTCTTCCTGCGGCCCAAGGACATCGCCATCTACGTCGGCTCCGGCGAACTCGACCTGGGGATCACCGGCCGTGATCTGTCACTGGATTCGGGCGCGCCCGTGCACGAGCGACTCTCGCTCGGATTCGGCGGTTCGACCTTCCGCTACGCCGCCCCGCAGGGCCAGGACTGGAAGGTCGAGGATCTGCAGGACAAGCGGATCGCCACCTCCTATCCCAACCTCGTACTGGCCGATCTGTCGCGCCGCGGGATCGAAGCCGAGGTGATCCGGCTCGACGGGGCCGTCGAGATCTCCATCCAGCTCGGGGTGGCCGACGCGATCGCCGATGTGGTCGGCTCCGGCCGGACCCTGCGTCAGCACAATCTGGTCGCCTTCGGCGAATCGCTGTGCGATTCCGAGGCCGTGCTGATCGAACGGGCCGGCTCCGACCAGCGCGACCGGGCGCGTAACCAGCTGATCGCCAGGGTCAAGGGTGTGGTGTTCGCTCAGCAGTATCTGATGCTCGATTACGACTGCCCCAAGAGTCTGCTGGAACGCGCCGCCGAACTCACCCCGGGACTGGAATCCCCGACGGTCGCCCCGCTGGCCGACCCCGGCTGGGTGGCGGTCCGGGCGCTGGTGCCGCGCAAGAAGGGCAACGAGCTGATGGATCAACTGGCGGAACTGGGTGCCCGGGCCATTCTGGCCACCGATATCCGCTCCTGCCGCGCCTTCTGAACCAGCGGGCGTAGGGACGGTCTGTTCCGACTCGGCGCCGAGGCCCACACCTCGGCGCCGAGCGTCCGTGATGGGTGTTGTGGGCTGTCACCTTGCGTGAGCGGCATGGACCCTGACCTCCATCCCCGGCCCGAATCATCGCTGTGGCCGTTTCTCCGTCCCGGTCCTGGCACATGTCGGCGACTATTTACGGCGGCGACCACCGAGAGCTGATGGCGCGATGAGCTCACCCGGCCTGATCAGGGCGCAGATCTGCACATTCACTTCTGTCTATTCCGGATGGTCTACCTCTGTGGTCGGGGCCCGCCCCCGATTCTGGACCGACGGAGCGAAGGAGCGCAGCGACT
>NZ_JBKOOL010000204.1:0-8948 GCF_046764065.1 Nocardia sp. NPDC002869 | reverse complement strand
CGCGAGTCCCGAGGCCGAAACGGCGAGACACAAGGGGGCCTCAACCCCGCGCGCGCCAGCGCGCCAAAAACACAGACCCCTACGGCCGGCTGAGGGCGCTCGCGTTGGCGTTCTCGGTGAGGACGCGGCTCTGTGACCGCCCGCCGAACTCCAGCAGGTTCTTGCCGATCGCGGCTTCGGTGGGCAGCGGGATCGGGTAGTTCCCGTCGAAACAGGCGCAGCACAGGCGGGTGCGGGGCTGTTCGGTGGCGGCGACCATTCCGTCGATCGAGATATAGCCGAGGGTGTCGGCTCCGATGGAGCGGCGGACGCCCTCGACCATGTCGTGCATCGCCTCCGGGTCGGCGGGCATTCCGTCGGGGTCGGTGCCGGCGTTGTTGGCGACCAACTCGGCGCGGGAAGCGAAGTCGATCCCGTAGAAGCACGGCCATTTCACCGGCGGGGAGGCGATCCGGACGTGGATCTCCAGGGCGCCGGCTTCGCGCAGCATCCGGATGAGGGCGCGCTGGGTGTTGCCGCGGACGATCGAATCGTCGACGACGATGAGGCGTTTGCCGCGGATCACTTCGCGTAGCGGGTTGAGTTTCAACCGGATGCCGAGCTGGCGGATGGTCTGGCTGGGCTGGATGAAGGTGCGGCCGACGTAGGCGTTCTTCATCAGGCCCTGTCCGTAGGGCACGCCGGATCCCTGGGCGTAACCGACCGCGGCGGGGGTGCCGGATTCGGGGACCGGGATCACCAGATCGGCGTCGATCGGGTGTTCGGCGGCGAGGCGGCGGCCGATGTCGACGCGGGTGGCGTGCACCGAGCGCCCGGAGATGGTGCTGTCGGGGCGGGCCAGATACACGTACTCGAAAACGCAGCCCTTGGGTTCGGGATTGGCGAATCGGGAGGAGCGCACGCCCTCGGCGTCGATGGCGAGCAATTCGCCCGGTTCGATCTCGCGGACGAAAGAGGCGCCGACGATATCGAGGGCGGCGGTTTCGCTGGCGACCACCCAGCCACGCTCCAGGCGGCCCAGCACCAGCGGGCGGACACCGTGCGGATCGCGGGCGGCGTAGAGAGTGTGTTCGTCCATGAAGGTCAGGCAGAAGGCGCCGCGCACCGTGGGCAGCAACTCCATGGCGGCCTGCTCGATACTCGAATCCGCGGAGGCGTGCGCCAGCAGCGCGGTCATCACATCGGAGTCGGAGGTCGCCGAGACGGCGCCGGGGCGGCCGGGGCCGGCGACCAGACCGAGTTCCCGTGCCCGGTCGGCCAATTCGGCGGTATTGACCAGATTGCCGTTGTGACCGAGCGCGAGCCCGGAACCGACGGCGGTGGTACGGAAGATCGGCTGGGCGTTCTCCCAGGTGGTGGCTCCCGTGGTGGAGTAGCGACAGTGGCCGACGGCGACGTGGCCCGGCATGGCGGCCAGGGTCTGCTCGTCGAACACCTGGCTGACCAGGCCGAGATCCTTGAAGACCAGCACCTGCGAACCGTCGGAGACCGCGATTCCCGCGGCTTCCTGGCCGCGGTGCTGCAGGGCATAGAGGCCGTAGTAGGTGAGCTTGGCCACGTCCTCCCCCGGGGCCCAGACTCCGAAGACTCCGCATTCCTCGCGGGGCGGATTCTCGGTCTCGTCGGTTGCGGTGGGATTGCTGACTGCCGGTTGGTCGGCGTGGGTCACCGTGCGCTCCCTGGTCGGGCGGGTGTGGGGGCACTCGACAGTCTACGGGTGTGTCGCGCTTGCGCGTCACCGGATCAGCACTCCGGCAGCAAGCAGACCCGGAACGGCCGTTACCGGGGCCCGGCGCCCGCCCCGGCGTGGCCCAGCAAACCTTCATACCCAGTTAACCCCCCTTTTACCTGCTGAAACGAGGGTAGCCGGACTCTCCCGGGCCTCCTCGCGGACGCCGGCAGCGGACCCGGGTCATCCCCGGCCATAAGCCCCGCACGCTACCCGGCGCAACGTGGGCGATATCACCCGTGGAGCCGCCACGAACGCGACCCGCGCGCTCCGCTCAGCGGGCGCGACCGAGCAGGCTGCCACCGGGCGGGAGGTAACTGTCCACTTCGGCGCCCAGGTCCTTGGCGGCGGTGGCGATATCGGCGGCCCCGAGGCGGGCCGTGACGATGTACGGCGACCCCGGGGTGGCCCGCCGGTCCCAGGGTGGGGAGAACTCCAGATCCAGGCCGATCCGCAATTCGATCTCACCCCCGGTACGGGTGGCCGTGAAACTCAGATTCGGTTCGGTGAAGGCGAGCCGGGCGGGACCGTCGGCGGGCGCCCCACTCGGGTCCGCCTCGGCCGCGATCCGGCGTAGCCAGTCCGCCAGTTCGACCGTGTCGTCGAGACTCAATGCCTGCCAGCGGAAGGACCAGTTCCCGTCGGGGCAATTCGCGGTACCGGCGATCACCAGCCAGCTGTACCGGATTCGCGGATCGATATGGTCCGGAAATTGGTATCCGGCAACAGAGAGTTCCACACCGTATCCGTCGCTGTCGATCAACCTCACCGGCGCAGTGTGTCACCATCGGGACGGTCGCGCCTAGTTCATCGCCCGATTCGCGCGCAACAGGCGCGGTACCAGCGCGCCGCCGGCATTCACGGCCCAGTGCAGCAGTGCCGGTGCGGCGGCGCTGCCCGTGTGCCGGTAGAGAGTGCCGAAGAGCAGACCGGCCGCACCGGTGAAGGCGACGGTGGCGGGCACACTGTCACCGGCGACCCGGGCGGGGTGGATATGCCACAGACCGAACGCCGCCGCGCCGAGCAGCCGTCCGGCCCGGTCGCCGAATTCGCTGTCCAGCAGCGGTTCCAGCGTGGCCCGGAAGATCAGCTCTTCGGTGTAGGCGGTGCCCAGGGGTATCTGCACGGCCACCCATTCCACCGTGCTCACCTCCGGCGCACGGTCCTGCGGCGCCGACAGTGCGCGGCGCAGCGGGGGCACGGCCGACGCGACGGCGTAACCGGCGGCGACGAGACCGGCGCAACCGATTCCGTATCGCAGCCCGCGCGCGGAGGTCCAGCGCGGCCTGCCACCGAAGGCCAGGGCGTATCCGGTCGCGGCGAGGGCGTTCGCCGCCGTCCGCCCCCGATGGTCGAGACGCAGGCGCGGCAACACCACGTTGTTCCACAACAGCGGCAGACCCACCGCGCCCGCTACCCGGACTCTCATTTCACCTCGCGCTCGTACGCCTCGTACGCCTCGATCTCGAGCCGGATACGTTCGGCGAGTTCGGGATTCCAGTCGGGCGGTTGGGCGACCGCGGCCCAGCCGTCCAGGACCAGACTGCCGTAGCGGTGGCCGTGCCCGTCACGCACCCCCTGGGCGTTCGTGAGATCCGCGCTGATCTGCCAGAAGGTGACCAGCGGCGCCCAGCGCACCCGGGGCGAGACATCGGCGCCGCGCGGTTCCGACAGCCAATCCGGCCGGGTCAGCGCGAGATCCGGGGACCACCAGACGATCGGGTCGGAGGCGTGCTGCAGGTAGGCGATCCGCGGCGCCCGCCATTCCGGACCGGGCCGGGCGAGGTCCTCCCGGTCTCCGGCGAACCGGATCACCAGGCCGTCGGCGTAGACGGGCTCGGTTTCCGGCGATCCGGGATCACGCCGGTTCACGAACTGCTGCCACAGCCGGTTGGAGTTCGGCGGTCCGACCCAGAGCGCACCGTCCACTTTCTCCCGCAGATCGGCGAGCCCGTCGAAAGCGGCCTCCGAACCCTGCGATCCGAGGCTCTCGCCGTAGACGAGCAGCTTCGGGCGCTCGGCGGCCGGCCGGGTGAGAGTTTTGCGGTAGACCGTGTCGAACAGTTCCCGGCCCGCGGTGGCGGCCTTGCCTCGGTCGGCCAGAAACGACAGCGCGCTGGGCAGATACGAATACTGGGTGGCCACGATGGCCGAATCACCGCCGTACATGTATTCGATGGCGTTGGCGGCCATGGAGTTGACCCAGCCGGTGCCGGTGGTGGTGACCACGACCAGCGCCTTCCGGTCGAAGGCGCCGGTGCGCTCCAGTTCGGCGACCGCCAGATCGGCCTGGCTCAGACCGGTGTCCTCGACCGATTCCAGCCCGACATAGGTGCGGATGGGTTCCTTCGCGGGCCGGCCGGTGACCCAGGCGATGCGCTGGGCGCTCGACCCGTGCGAAACGAACCAGCGCCCCTCGAACCCGAGGGTTTCCCATGGCGCGAACGACTCCGCGCTGCCCGAGCGTTCGGCGAGACGGGGCTGTACGGCGTATTCGGAGGTGTGGTCGTTGCGCACGCTGAACGCCGAGTTCGCGGCGGCGAAGAACGCGCGGGTGGCGACACCGTTGAACAGGGTCACCACGAGCAGTACCAGGACCAGGAAACCCGCGGAGGGGGCCAGCTCCCGGGGTATCCTGACCCACCGGTTCAGCTGCCGGGCCAGGTACAGGATCAGTTCGCGCACAGTGCGGTAGCAGGCCACCACCAGCACCCCGACCGTGAGGCTCAGCCCCCCGGTACGCAGGTAGGCGGGCGTGGTGGTGCCCTCCATCCCCATCAGCGCGGTGATCTCGCGCTGCCAGTGCGCCGACTGCACCAGCATGTAGCCGGCGCTCAGCGCGGCCGTCATCAGCACCGCGGATTTCAGGGCGTAGCGGGTCCAGGTGGGCGGCGCCGGTATCCGGGTGAGCCGGGGGCGCACCCACAACCGGAACAACCATTCCAGCAGACAGCCCACGCCGTACCCGATGGCCGCGTTGATCCCGCTGATCAAACCCTGGAACATCCAATCGCGCGGCAGCAGCGACGGGGAGACCGACAGCGCGAAGAACACCGTCGCGACCACCAGGCCCACATAGTTCAGGTCGATGATGTGCTCGGACCGCCGGACCACGGCGACACACCGCCGCCGCAACCTGGTCACGGAATCAGCGGTTTCCAGCACCCGTCCAGTATGGCGGGCGGGGCCGGCGCCGGAGGGTGGCCCGGGTCACCTCCGGCGCGCCAGCCGCGGGCCAGGGTCAGGCGTGGCCGCCGAAGAGTGCGGGTAGCGTGCCCTCGTGCGCGGCGCGCAGCTCGGCCATACCGACCGAGAACTGGCCCTGCACCTCGATCGAATCCGAACCCTGATCGACCACACCGATGCGCACCCAGGGCAGTTCCCGGGCCGTGCACATCCGGGTGAAGCGGGTCTCTTCCGACCGCGGCACCGCGACCAGCACCCGGCCCGCCGATTCGGAGAACAGCATCACGAACGGGTCGGCGTCTTCGGGCAGCAGGATCCGGCAACCGGTCTCGCCGGCCAGGGCCGCCTCGACCACGGTCTGCGCCAAGCCGCCCTCGGAGAGGTCGTGGGCGGCACTGATCATGCCGTCGCGCGAGCCCGCGGTGAGGACATCGGCCAGCAGTTTCTCGCGGTCGAAATCGACCTGCGGCGGCAGCCCGCCCAGATGGCCGTGCGCCACCTGCGACCAGACCGAACCGCCGAACTCGTCGCGGGTGTCGCCCAGCAGGATGAGCGTCTCCCCCGGTTCCAGACCGAGTCCGGTGGGGATACGGCGGTGGACGTCGTCGATCACGCCCAGGACGCCGACCACCGGAGTGGGCAGGATGGCGTTCTCGCCGGTCTGGTTGTAGAAGCTGACATTGCCGCCGGTCACCGGGATACCCAGTTCCACACAGCCGTCGGCGAGACCGCGGACGGCCTGCTGGAACTGCCACATCACGCCGGGATCCTCCGGGGACCCGAAGTTCAGGCAGTTGGTGACCGCCTTCGGCGTGGCGCCGGTGACGGCCACGTTCCGGTAGGCCTCGGCCAGAGCCAGCCGCGCACCGGTGTACGGGTCGAGCTTGGTGTAGTGACCCGAGGCGTCGGTGGCCAGCGCGATACCGCGACCGCTCACCTCGTCGATCCGGATCACCCCGGCGTCGGCCTGCTCGGCGAGCACGGTGTTTCCGCGCACGTAGCGGTCGTACTGTTCGGTGATCCAGCGGCGGCTGCACAGCTGCGGGCTGGCCACCATCTTCAGCAGGGTCTCGCGCAGTTCCTCGGCGGTCTTGGGCCGGGGCAGGTTGTCCGGGGTGTCGGCGTTGAGCGCGTCCTGTGTGGCCGGACGCTGCACCGGCCGCTCGTACACCGGGCCTTCGTGCGCGACGGTGCGCGGCGGCACGTCCACCACGGTCTCACCGTGCCAGGTGACCTCCAGCCGCTCGCCGTCGGTCACCTCACCGATCACCGTGGCCAGCACATCCCATTTCGCGCAGACCGCGAGGAAGGCGTCCACGTTCTCCGGGGTCACCACCGCGCACATGCGCTCCTGCGATTCGCTGGAGAGCACCTCGGCGGGGGTCATATCGGCGGCGCGCAGCGGGACCCGGTCGAGTTCGATGCGCATCCCGCCGTCACCGGCGGCGGCCAGTTCGGAGGTCGCGCAGGACAGCCCGGCGCCGCCGAGGTCCTGGATACCCACCACCAGCCCGGCGTGGTACAGCTCCAGACAGCATTCGATCAGGACCTTCTCGGTGAACGGGTCGCCCACCTGGACGCTGGGCAGCTTCTTGCGACCGCTGCCGGAATCGTCGCCGGAGAAGGTGTCCGAGGCCAGCACCGAAACGCCGCCGATACCGTCGAGCCCGGTCCGCGCACCAAAGAGAATGATCTTGTTCCCGGCGCCCGAGGCGAAGGCGAGGTGCAGGTCCTCCACCCGCATGACCCCCGCACACAGCGCGTTGACCAGCGGATTTCCTTGGTAGGAGGCATCGAAGACGGTTTCGCCGCCGATATTGGGCAGCCCGAGGGAGTTACCGTAACCGCCGATCCCGCGGACCACACCGTCCAGCACCCGGCGGGTATCGGCGGCGTCGGCGGCACCGAAACGCAACTGGTCCATCACCGCGATGGGACGCGCACCCATGGCCATGATGTCGCGGACGATCCCGCCGACCCCGGTGGCCGCGCCCTGATACGGCTCGACATAGGACGGATGGTTGTGGCTCTCCACCTTGAAGGTGACCGCCCAGCCGTCACCGATATCGACCACGCCCGCGTTCTCGCCGATCCCGGCGAGCATGGCCGAACGCATCTCCTCGGTGGTCGTCTCACCGAAGTAGCGCAGATGAACCTTCGAGGATTTGTAGGAACAGTGCTCGCTCCACATCACCGAATACATGGCGAGCTCGGCATCGGTGGGCCGGCGCCCCAGAATATTCCGGATCCGGGCGTATTCGTCGTCCTCGAGGCCGAGCTCGGCGTACGGCTGCGGCGTATCCGGAGTGGCGGCGGCGGTGGCGACCGTATCGACCTGCTCAGTCACGGGGGTACCAGGATCCTTTCGTAGGTTGGCGCGCCGGCGCGCGCGGGCTCCGGCCCTCCGGGCTCCCGCCGCGGCTCGCGGCAGGTGGCATCGGCGCCACGGTTCGGTCGGAACGGGGGCCTCGGCGGCGGGGCCCCGACAGAGTTGATCCAGCACGAATCCTACGTCCACCTGCGCCGCACCGATTACCGACCCCATCGCTGGAAACCCCTGGCCCCTGCCTCGACCGGAACCGGGCTACGGAGCGAGGAAGGCCGCCAGGGCCGCCGCGTAGGCGGTCACGTCGGCGGCGCCCATCATCTCCCGCGCCGAATGCATGGCCAGCTGGGGCGCACCCACGTCCACGGTCGGCATACCGGTGCGCGCGGCGGTCATCGGACCGATGGTGGAACCGCAGGGCAGATCGGCGCGGTGCACATAACGCTGCATCGGCACTCCGGCCCGGTCACAGGCCAGCGCGAACGCTCCCGCGCCGACGGCGTCGGTGGCGTAGCGCAGGTTCTGGTTGACCTTCAGCACCGGCCCGCCGTTGATATCGATGCCGTGTGAGGGCTCGTGCCGTTCCGGATAGTTCGGATGGGTGGCGTGCGCCATATCGCCGGACGCGCACACCGACCCCGCGACCGCCGCCAGGAATTCGGCTCGGCCGCCGCCGCGAGCCAGCACGATCCGCTCCAGCACCGTGGGCAGCAGCTCGGACTGCGCGCCCCGGTCGGATTGGCTGCCGACCTCCTCGTGGTCGAACACGGCGAGCACCGGGACGGCGTCGCCCGGATTCTCGACGGCGGCCCGGAAGGCGGCCAGACCCGCGTAACACGTGCCCTGATTGTCCAGGCGGGGTGCGCTGATCAGGTCGCGGCCGGCACCGATCACCCGGCTGGGCGCCAAGTCGTGGGTCATCAACTCCCAGCCCAGCACCGCCCGCGGATCGACCCCGGCGGCCGCGGCGACGTAATCGAGGAACGCGGCCCGTTCACTGCCCACGCCCCAGATCGCGTTCACATGCCGCTGCGGATCCAGCGTCACCCCGCGCCGGTCCTCGGACAGATGGATCGCCAGCTGGGGAACCCGCAGAATCGGTTCGTCGATTCGCACCAGCCGCTCGCCCAGCCCTGTCCCCTCCCGGACACTGAGCCGCCCGGAGATCCCCAGTTCACGATCCAGCCAGGAGTTCAGCCAGGCACCCCCGTACGGCTCCAGCCGCACCAGCTGCCAGCCCGCGACCGTCAGATCGGGATGCTGTTTGACCCGCAGATTCGGGCTGTCGGTATGCGCACCCACCACCCGGAACGGACCCGCCTGCGCCGGATCGGCCCACGCCACCAGCGACCCACCGCGCACAATGTAGTACCGGCCCCCGGTTCCGGGCCACGCCCGGGTCTCGTCCAGCCGGACGAACCCGTCGGTTTCCAGCGTCTCGGCGAGGGTCCGGCAGACATGGAACGGCGAAGGCGACGCATCGATGAACTCACACAACCCGGCGGCCGAAGCCGCAACAGCAGAACTCGGCATCCTGTGACCCTAAGCGTGACCGGGCGCTCGGGGCGCAGGGCCCTCGCTCTGCCGGTCCGCATATCCACGCGGCCGTCGAATGCCGACGCACCCCGCATGCGTCGAGTTTTACGAGACACCTCCAAGGGTTGAGGCCCGTCTCGCCGTTTCGGCCTCGAAAGCGCATGAGCCGAA
>NZ_JBKOOL010000203.1:0-8954 GCF_046764065.1 Nocardia sp. NPDC002869 | reverse complement strand
GTTTCGATGAGACCGGTGGATCAGACCCCGGCGGGTTCCGATTCGGCCGGGGTCTTGGCGCGCTGCTGGAGCTCGCGAAGCTTCGTTCCCTCGACGTCGATATCCGGCAGGATCCGGTCCAGCCAGGCCGGCATCCACCAGGCCCATTTGCCCAGCAACGCCAGCAGCGACGGGATCAGCACCATCCGCACCAGGAAGGCGTCGAAGAACACACCCGCCGCCAGGGCGAAGCCCATGGACTTGGAGGTGATGTCCGGCGAGAGCATGAAGCCGCCGAACACCGAGATCATGATGATCGCGGCCGCGGTGACCACACGGGCCCCGTGGTGGTAGCCGCTGATCATCGCCTCCTTCGGATCCTTGCCGTGCACGTATTCCTCGCGCATCCGGGTCACCAGGAAGACCTGGTAGTCCATCGCCAGACCGAACACCAGGCCGATCAGCATGATGGGTAGGAAGCTGATGATCGGGTGGGTGTCCTTGACGATGCCGAAGGCGCCCTCCTGGAAGATCAGCACCGTGACGCCGAAGGTCGCCGCCATCGACAGCAGGAAGCCCAGCGCGGCGGTGAGCGGTACCAGGATGGACCGGAACACCAGCAGCAGCAGCACGAACGCGGCCGCCGCGACGATGGCCAGGTACGGGATGATGCTGGTCAGCAGCACACTGTTGACGTCGGCGTAGATGGCGGTCTGGCCGGTGACGCCGTACTCCATGCCGTACCGATCCTGTAGCGCGGCTTCGGCGTCGCGGGCGTGCGCCACCAGGTCCTGGGTCTCGGCACTGTTCGGGCCGGAATCGGGCACCACCTGGAACAGCGCGGCCTGCCCGTCCTGGCTGGGCTGCGCGACGCTCAGGTAGTCCACGCCGTCGTAGCTCGCCAGCTGGTCCCGCAGGGCGGTCAGCGCGGCGTCGCGCTGATCCTGCGGGGTTTCGGAGAGATCGACAGCCACCACGAGCGCGCCGTTCTTGCCCTCGCCGAAGCCCTCGGTCTGCAATTCGTAGGCCTTACGCACCGAGGAGTCCTCGGGCATGCTGTCGCCGCCGGGCAGGCCCAGGTTCAGCTGGGTGGCCGGGGCCGCGAGCGCACCCAGCACGATCGCGCTCACCACCAGTGTCAGCACCGGTATCCGGGCGATCAGGCGGGCGAAGCGCATCCCGTTGGTGATCGAATCGTCGTCCTCGGGATCGTGCCGGGCGACCAGCGGCAGTTTCGGCTTGAACAAGAACCGGCCGAGGGCGCCGAGCAGTGCGGGCATCAGGGTGATGGCGGCGAATACCGCGAACCCGGCGGCGATGGCCCCGCCGATACCCATCATGGTGAGGAAGCCGATCCCGACCACCGAGAGCCCGAGCAGCGCGATCACCACAGTGAGTCCGGCGAACACCACGGCCGAACCGGCGGTGCCGACCGCGACACCCGCGGCTTCCTCGGGCGAATCCTGGACCACCAGCTCGTGTTTGTACCGGGAGACGATGAACAGCGCGTAGTCGATGGACAGCGCCAGGCCGATCATCGAGGCCAGGATCGGGGTGAAGGTCGGGACCTCGGTCAGCGAGGTGCCGGTCAGGATGAGCGCGCCCGCGCAGGCGACACCGACGATGCCGGTGACGATCGGGACGAACGCCGCCACGATGGCGCCGAAGGCGATGATCATGACGATCAGCGCGACCCCGATACCGATCATCTCGGCCTGGCCGGATTCGACCTGGGTCTGGGCGATGGCGCCGGTGAGTTCCACGGTCAGGCCGGCGTTGCGGCCTTCCTGGGCGATGGCCTCGGCGGCCTGCCGGTTCTCCTCGGTGATTTCGGAGAAGGTCGGCATCGTGAATTTCACGTCGAGCACGGCGACGGTTTCCGGGTTGCTCTCGTTGAGCACGTTCAGCGGAGCGCCGCCGCACAGGCCCTTGAACTCCGGTGAGCCCTGACCGTCGAGGCAGTTCGGCTCCGGCAGCGGCGGGGCCTCACCGGGCGCGAGTTCGGCCGCGGCCTGCGCCTGGGCCTTGGCGGCTTCCTGGTCGGCGGGCATCATCGAGGTGGCGCGGACCGGATTGACCGCCCGCTCGGTGTGGTCGACGATGTCGAGTTCGTTCAGCCGCTGGACCAGTGCGTCGAGCGCGGCCATATTCGACTCGTCGGTGAGTTTGCCGTTCTGGGCCGCGATCAGATAGGTGCCGTTGATGGCATCGATGCTGAACATCGCCGCCATCTGCGGCATATGCTCCTCGAGGATGCCGGTGGCCTTCTCCGACGGTAGTCCCGGCATCTCGAAGCTGTCCTGGAACGGTTTGGACAGCGAGGCCGCCGCTCCACCGAGCAGTACCAGGATCAGCGCCCAGACGGGCAGCACTATCCATTTCCGGCGGAAAGCGAACTTTCCCCATCTGTACAGGAATACGGACACGAGGGATTGCTCCTAGCGAGGCCGGGACGGTGTGGTCATTGCGCGTGACGAACTGACGGCCGACGTCGCTATCGCGGACCGGGGCTGCGCGGGCCGGACGCTTTCGCGTGCCCGGAGCCGGTGGATCCGCCTCCACGGTGGACGCCAGATTTATCTACCGTACGGTAGGTAGGCTACCGGTAGGTCAAGTGGAGGAACAAGCTCGACTTCCGGTGCCGACCGGACCTGTCACCGGGAGAACGAGAAGGGGCCGAGCATGGCGAATCGCAGAACTGGCGACCACGTTACCGCAGGTCGAGATACCAAGCGGGCCATCCTGGACGCCGCCGTGCGGCTGTTCGTGGCCAAAGGTTACGAAGAGACGAGCCTGCGTGAAGTGGCGGATGCGGTCGGAATCACAAAGCCGTCGCTCTACTATCACTATGCCTCGAAACTGGAACTGCTCGTGGCGATCGTCAACCCCCTCCTCGACGATCTGCGCGCACTCGCCGAGGAAGTCGAGCCGATGCCGCCGGACGCCGCTGCCCGCCGGACCGCTCTGCAGTCCTATATCCGGACCATGATCCGGCACCGCGACGCGGGCGAGATGATGCTGCGCAATGCCGTTCCCATCGTCAACGCGCTGGCCGACCAGTATCCGGTGATCGTGGACGCCAACAAAGCGCTACGGAACTGGCTCGCCGGGCCCGAGCCCACCGCGGTCCGGCTGCTGCGGGTAAGCGCCGCCATGGAAATTCTGGCCGTTGCGCTTGTTTCGAACGAGATCGCACAGGACGCGGGAGATGATGTGGTGGAGGCGACGCTGCTGGACGCGGCTCTCGCGGTTCTGCAACTCGGCGCCGACTAGGTTTGTCGCGTCATCGTGCCCCGGCACAGCGAAAGGTCAGGTCAGTCGTGCACATCACCGCCAAGGTGGATCATGCCGTGCGGACCCTGCTCGAGATCACGGCATCCGATCAGGCTGCCGCGGTGAAGGCGGAGTCCATCGCGGCAGCTCAGCGCATACCACCCAAAGTGCTCGAGAGTGTCCTGGCCGAGCTGCGCCGGGCCGGGCTGGTGACCAGCCGGCGCGGCCCGGACGGCGGTTACCGGCTGGCCCGCCCGCCCGCCGATATCTCCATCGCCGATGTCATCCGTGCCCTCGAGGGCCCGCTCGCCTCGGTACGAGGCCTGCGGCCCGAAGAAGTGCAGTACGCGGGTGTGGCCGAACCGCTACAGCAGGTGTGGATCGCGTTGCGGGTGAATTTGCGCGCGGTGCTCGAGAACGTGAGTCTGGCCGATATCGCCGCGAACGGACTGCCGGAATTCATCGGGACGCTCACCGCCGACCCGGGCGCCTGGGTGCGCCGCGCACCGCACCGCACCGACCCGCCGAAAATCACAGGCAGCCCCACCGGGACAGACGGTAGCGTGCGGTCATCATGTTGATCCGACTGCTCCGTGGCTTCCTGGGCCCGTACCGGAAACAGTTGACCGGGATCGTGGCACTGCAGCTGATCTCGGTAATCGCGATGCTGTACCTGCCGAGTCTGAACGCCGACCTCATCGACGAGGGCGTCACCAAGGGCGATATCGGCTACATCTGGACGGCCGGGCTGCGGATGCTGCTGGTCTCCGGTGTGCAGATCATCGCCTCCGCGTCCTCGGTGTTCCTGGCCGCACAGGCGGCGATGAGCGCGGGCCGCGACCTGCGCGGCGCCCTGCTGCACCGGGTGGGCGCCTTCTCGGCGCGTGAGGTCGGGATGTACGGCGCGCCCTCGCTGATCACCCGTAACACCAATGATGTGCAGCAGGTCCAGCTGCTCATCGTCATGGCCGCGACCGTGGCCGTGATGGCGCCCATCATGTGTATCGGCGGCATCGTGATGGCGCTGCGCGAAGATTTCGGGTTGTCCTGGCTGCTGTTGATCGCGGTGCCGGCCCTGGCGCTGAGTATGGGTTTCATCATCGCCCGCATGGTGCCCGCGTTCCGCCAGATGCAGACCCGGCTCGACCAGGTCAACCGGGTGCTGCGCGAGCAGATCACCGGTATCCGCGTGGTCCGCGCCTTCGTCCGCGAGCCGCTCGAGACGTGGCGGTTCGGAGTGGCCAATACCGACCTCACCGATATCTCGGTGCGGGTGGGCCGGTTGATGGCGCTCATGTTCCCGACGGTCATGCTGATCAGCAATGTCACGTCGGTGGCGGTGATCTGGTTCGGTGGTAAGGCCATCGACACGGGCGAGATGCAGATCGGCTCGCTGACCGCGCTGCTCTCCTACATCATGCAGATCCTGATGGCCGTCATGATGGCATCGTTCCTGGCCATGATGGCCCCGCGCGCGGCGGTCTCGGCCGACCGGATCTCCGAGGTCCTCGATACCCCGTCGTCGGTGCGCTCACCGGATCTGCCGAAGCCGTTCCTGGGTGATCCCGCCGAGGTGCGGATGCGTGATGCCGCGTTCAGCTTCCCCGGTGCCGAGAAGCCCGTGCTGTGCGGGATCGATTTCGCGGTGCGTCCCGGGGAGACTGCGGCGATCGTCGGTTCCACCGGGTCCGGTAAGACCACCCTGCTGAATCTGCTCCCCCGCCTCATCGATGTCACCGAGGGCACGGTGGAGATCGGCGGCACCGATGTGCGCGACCTCGACCTGGCCGAATTGCGGTCGCGTATCGGACTGGTTCCGCAGAAGGCGTATCTGTTCTCGGGCACGGTCGCGAGCAACCTGCGCTACGGCGATCCGGACGCCACCGACGAGGAACTGTGGCGCTGCCTGGAGATCGCCCAGGCCGCCGACTTCGTGCGGGCCATGCCCAAGGGCCTGGAGACCCCGGTCGCGCAGGGCGGGACCACGGTATCGGGCGGGCAGCGGCAGCGGCTGGCCATCGCCCGGGCGCTGGTGCGCCGCCCCCGGGTGTATTTGTTCGACGATTCGTTCTCCGCGCTCGACGTGGCCACCGACGCGCGCCTGCGCGCGGCCCTGCGCCCGGCGACCGCGGACGCCGCGGTGATCATCGTGGCCCAGCGGATCGCCACCATTCGCGACGCCGACCGGATCGTCGTACTGGAGGACGGTGAGATGGCGGGGGTCGGTACCCACGAGGAACTGCTGCGTGATTGCGCGGAGTACCGCGAAATCGTCGAATCCCAGCTGAGTGTGGAGGAGGCACGATGAGGGGCGATACCTCCGCCTTCGCTACGGCCTCCGCCGGACCGCATGTACTCGCTTCCGAGGAGGCACGATGAGGCCGGGGAATCCGGGGGCTCCGGACGCCAAACCGAAATCCTTCAAACCTTCGCTGAAACGGCTGGTGCGGCGGCTCGCGCCGGAGCGGATGCGGGTGGGCGTGATCGTCGGGCTGGGCATCGTCTCGGTGGTGCTGAACATCGCCGGGCCGTACCTGCTCGGCAAGGCCACCAACCTGATCTTCGACGGAGTCGTGGGCCGGCAGCTGCCCGCGGGGGTGAGCAAAGAGGAGGCGATCGCCGGACTGCGCGCCCAAGGGCAGGACACCATGGCCGACATGCTGTCGGGGATGGATGTCGTACCCGGTGTCGGCATCGACTTCGATGCGGTCGGGCGGGTGCTTACCCTCGTGCTCGCGCTCTACCTGGGCGCCGCGGTGTTCGGCTGGTTGCAGGCATTCCTGCTCAACGATGCGATCAACCGCGTCATCAAACGGCTGCGCTCCGATGTCGAGGACAAGATCCACCGGCTGCCGCTGAGTTACTTCGACTCCGCGCCCCGCGGCGATGTGCTCAGCCGGGTCACCAACGATGTGGACAATGTCTCGCAGAGCCTGCAGCAGACCATGAGCCAGCTGCTCATCTCGGTACTCACGGTGATCGGCATCCTCGGCATGATGTTCTGGATCTCGTGGCTGCTGGCACTGGTCGCCCTGCTGACGGTGCCCGCGGTGGTGGTGGTGACCGCCCAGATCGCCAAACGGTCCAGACCGCATTTCGTGGACCAGTGGAAGTACACCGGGCTCGTCAACGCCCAGGTGGAAGAGGCCTACACCGGGCACGAGGTGATCACCGCGTTCGGCCGCAGCAAGCAGGTGGGCGCCGAGTTCGACGAGCGCAACGACCATCTCTTCAAATCCAGTTTCAGAGCGCAGTTCATCTCCGGTCTGATCATGCCGTCGTCGATGTTCCTCGGAAACATCAACTACGTGCTGATCGCGCTGATCGGCGGGCTGCGGGTCGCCTCGGGTCAGCTGTCGCTGGGCGAGGTGCAGGCGTTCATCCAGTACTCGCGCCAGTTCAGCCAGCCGCTCACCCAGATCGGCGCCATGGCCAACCTGCTGCAATCGGGAGTGGCCTCGGCGGAGCGGATCTTCGAGATACTCGACGCCCCGGAACAGAGCCCTGACCCGGCCGAGAAGGTCACCCGTCCGACCGAACGCGGCCGGGTGGAATTCGACGACGTCTCCTTCCGCTACGAACCGGAGACGCCGATCATCGAGCACCTCTCGCTGGTCGCCGAACCGGGACATGTGGTCGCGATCGTCGGGCCCACCGGTGCGGGAAAGACCACGCTGGTCAACCTGCTGCTGCGGTTCTACGAACTGGACTCCGGTGTGATCACCATCGACGGGGTCGATATCACCGCGTTGAGCCGGGAACAGTTGCGCTCGCGGATCGGGATGGTGCTACAGGACACCTGGCTGTTCAAGGGCACCATCCGGGAGAACATCGCCTACGGCGATCCCACCGCTGGCGACGACGAGATCCTCGCCGCCGCCCGCGCGGCCTACGTGGACCGTTTCGTGCACGCCCTGCCGGACGGCTACGACACCGTGATCGACGAGGAGGGCACCGGGGTCAGCGCGGGTGAGAAACAGCTCATCACCATCGCGCGGGCCTTCCTGTCCAAACCGGCCATCCTGGTGCTGGACGAGGCCACGAGTTCGGTCGATACACGGACCGAACTGCTGGTGCAGCAGGCCACCGCGGAACTGCGGCGCGACCGGACCAGCTTCGTGATCGCACACCGACTGTCCACCATCCGCGACGCGGACCTGATCGTGGTGATGGAGGCGGGCCGGATCGTGGAGACCGGGTCGCACGACGATCTGCTGGCGCGGCAGGGGGCGTACTACCGGCTCTACAGCGCCCAGTTCGCGGCGGCCGCGGTCGAGGCCTGACCCGGCATGAGCCGGGGCGGGCCCGAAGGAGGCCGCGTGACCACGCAGGGCCCTCGCTCATGGCCGATCGATACTGCCTGAGAGGATGTGCGCCGTGTCGGATGGCGTCGGATTCTCGTTCAGTGTCGGTACCCGCCTCGAGGGGCGGCACGGCCGAACCGGGGTGCTGCGGACCCCGCACGGAACCGTCGCGACCCCCGCCTTCATCCCGGTCGGCACCAAGGCGACCGTCAAGGCGGTCCTGCCGGAGGCGATGAAGGAACTCGGGGCGCAGGCGCTACTGGCCAACGCCTACCACCTGTACCTGCAGCCCGGGCCGGATATCGTCGACGAGGCCGGCGGCCTGGCGGCCTTCATGAACTGGCCGGGCCCCACCTTCACCGACAGCGGCGGCTTCCAGGTGATGTCGCTGGGGGTCGGATTCAAGAAGGTCCTGGCCATGGAAACCGTCGATGTGCGCAGCGACGACGTCATCGCCAAGGGCAAGGAACGCCTGGCGACCGTGGACGACGACGGGGTGACCTTCCGGTCACATCTGAACGGGTCGAAGCATCGCTTCACCCCCGAGTTCTCGATGGGGATCCAGCATCGGCTGGGCGCGGATATCATGTTCGCCTTCGACGAGCTCACCACGTTGATGAACACTCGCGGGTACCAGGAGAAATCGGTGCGGCGCACGCACGACTGGGCGCAGCGGTGCATCGATGAGCACGAGCGGCTCACCGCCGAGCGCGCACACCGGCCCTATCAGGCGCTTTTCGCGGTCGTGCAGGGTGCGCAGTACGAGGACCTGCGGCGCAAGGCTTCCCGGGAACTGGCCGAGATCCGCGGTGCCGCGGGAAGCGGTTTCGACGGATACGGGATCGGCGGGGCGCTGGAGAAGCACAATCTCGGCGCCATCGTCGGCTGGTGCTGCGACGAACTACCCGAGGACAAGCCCCGCCATATGCTGGGGATCAGCGAACCGGAGGATATGTTCGCCGCGATCGAGGCCGGCGCGGACACCTTCGACTGCGTGAATCCATCCCGGGTGGGTCGCAACGGCGGGATCTATGTGGAGGCCGGCCGGTTCAATATCGACACCCTCCGCTTCAAACGGGATTTCACGCCCATCGACGAGACCTGCGACTGCTACACCTGCGCGAACTACACCCGCGCCTATATCCACCACCTGTTCAAGGCCAAGGAGATGCTGGCCTCCACGCTGTGCACGATCCACAACGAGCGCTTCACCATCCGCCTCGTAGACCGTATCCGGGCCAGTATCGACGGGGGTTACTTCGACGAGTACCGCGCCGAAGCACTCGGCCGCTGGCAGGGCCGGATCACCGCACCGTAATGTTGGCGTCGCCTCCGGCGCCGCGGGGTCGGGGCCCTGTGACCCCGATTCTTCCCTCCTCCGCTCAGTCGCTGCGCTCC
>NZ_JBKOOL010000202.1:0-9012 GCF_046764065.1 Nocardia sp. NPDC002869 | reverse complement strand
CCGGCCCGCCGGAGGCGGGGCCGAGATCACCGCCGGAACTCGGCGGCGTAGTCGGGGACGCCCGCCCCGTTGCGCAACTGCTGGCGGCCCCGGCCGACGGTGCGCAACGCACTGCCGAGGGTGTCCTCGAACTCGGCGAGCTTGGTGTCGACGTAGTGGTCGCAGTCGGCGCGCATCCGGTCGGCGTCGGCGTGCGCGGTGTCGATGATGCGGGCCGATTCGGCGTGCGCGGCCCGGACCACCTCGGTGTCCTCCACCAGCCGGCGCTGTTCGGCCTGGCCGTCGGCGACCGAGCGGTCGTAGGAGGCCTGGCCGGCCTCGACGGTCCGATCGGCCTCGGCACGGGCCCGGCCGGTGACCGCTTCGTATTCGGCCTTGGCGTCGGCGACCAGGCGTTCGGCCTCGGCGGTGGCCGTATCGACCATCCGGTCGGCGTGCGCGGTGGCCTCGGCGACCATCCGGTCGGCGTGCGCCTTGGCCTCGGCGAGGATCCGGTCGGCTTCGGCGCGGGCGTCGGCCACCGTGCCGGCGGCCTGTTCGTCCGCGGACCGGATAGTGTCCTCCGCGAGGCCCCGGGCGTCGTCGACGATCTTGTCCCGATGGTCGAGCACATCCTGGGCGTCGTCTATTTCGGTGGGCAGCGCGTCCCGCACATCGTCGAGCAGATCGAGCGTTTCCGGACGCGGCACGATGCAGTTGCGCGTCGCGGGGATACCCCGCGCCTCCTCGACTATGGCGACCAGTTCGTCGAGCGCCTCGAATACCCGGTACATGCTCACTGTCCTCCTGCTGACGATCGGCGACACATCACGCCGTTCCCAGTGTGCCCCGGGCCGGTGGATGCGCCGAACCTACTTTCGGTGTGTCGCCCGGTATCTGCAGAGTCACACAATCAACTGGAGAACCACCCTCCGCTTGGTGTTAAGTTCTTAGGGAGCCCCACCACGGCGCGGAGGGGCTGCCTGTCCCTTGCCCGATCGGAACCGCCCATGACCATCCTGCAGTTGCCTACCTCCACGGCACTGACCACCGGGGATCTGGATATCGATTGGCCGGAACCGTTCGCCCCCGCCGCCTGGCAACAGCGCCTCCTGCAGTACCTGCGCGGTGACCGTGCTTTCCCGCAGTTGATTCGTTTCGCACTGGTCGGTGGATTGAGCAATATTTCGTATGTCCTGCTCTTCCTGACCCTCACCGGCGCCGGGACACTGCTCGCCAATGTGGCCGGCTCGGTGGTGAGCACCGTCCTGGCCAACGAACTGCACCGCCGCCTCACCTTCCACGCCGCCGAGCGGGTCGGCTGGTTCACCGCGCAGTGGGAAGGCGGCGGCCTGGCCCTGCTGGGGCTGGGTATCAGTACCGCGGCCCTCGCCGCGCTGGAGGTCCTGGCCCCGACACTGAACGAACCCGCCCAGGCCGCGGCCGTGCTGGCGATCAGCGCCGCGGTGGGAGGTCTGCGGTTCCTGGCGTTGCGCGGTCTGGTGTTCCGGCCGCTGCGGCGGGCCCGGGAAATGACCGCCCAGCGGTCCGGGTCAGCCCGCCCGCTCGGCCAGCCGGTCGAGTAGTCGCTTGTGCACCAGCGGCGGCAGCATATCGCTGACATCGCCGCCGAAGGCCGCCACTTCCTTGACAAGGGAGCTGGACAGGTAGCTGAAGGTGGGGTTGGTCGCGATGAAGAAGGTATCGACGCCGGAGAGCTTCTTGTTCATCTGCGCCATCTGGAGTTCGTAGCCGAAATCACCGGCGTCGCGCAGACCCTTGACGATGGCGGTGATGCCCTGCTCCCGGGCGAAATCGACCAGCAGCCCGTCCCAGGAGGCGACCCGCACGCCCGCCAGATCCGCGGTGGCGTCGCGCAGCATCTCGATCCGTTCGTCGATCGAGAACATGCCCTGCTTCTTCTTGTTGATCATCACCGTGATCACGACCTCGTCGAACTGCTCGGCGACCCGCCGGAACACATCGAGATGACCGTTGGTCACCGGATCGAAGGATCCCGGGCACAAAGCTCCTGCCATGGGTCAGACGCTAGCAGGTTCGCCCGGGCCCGCCGGGGTCGCGCCGACGTACACCGCCGACTCGATCCGGGTCTCCCCGTAGCGCCGCGCGACGCGACCCTCGAGGCCTGCGGGCCAGGCGATCTCGGCCGACCGGGCGGAACGTTCCACCAGCAGTAATGCGTCCTCGGCGAGCCACCCGTGCGCGGCGAGCGCCGTGAGATCGCCCTCGACGGCCGCGGTCGGCAGCTCGTAGGGCGGATCGGCGAACACCAGATCGAAAGCGCCCGCGCCGCCGTGGGCGAGCACCTGCGTCACTGTCCCGATCCGCACCTGGGCACCGCCCAGGCCCAGCTCGGCGATATTGCCGCGCAGCACCCCGGCCGCCCGCCGGTCGGATTCGACCAGCAGCGCGGCGGCGGCGCCGCGCGACAGCGCCTCCAGCCCGAGCGCGCCCGAGCCGGCGTAGAGGTCGAGCACCCGGGCGCCCGCGAGGTCCATCCACGCCTCGATCGAGGAGAACACGGCCTCCCGCACCCGGTCCGAGGTGGGCCGGGTCCCGGCCGGCGGCACCTTCAGCCGCCGGCCACCGGCGATCCCGGCGACGATCCGGGTCATTCGGATTCGCGCTCGCCCAGCTCGACCAGCAGATCACCGCCTTCGACCTGCTGCACCTGCGCGATCGCCACCCGGCCCACCACCCCGCCGCGCGGTGCGGTGATGGCGGCTTCCATCTTCATGGCCTCGATGGTGCCGATGGTGTCGCCCGAGGCGACCGTTTCGCCTTCGGCCACGGTCAGCGTCACGACACCGGCGAAGGGCGCCGCGATGTGATGGGGGTTGTTCTTGTCGGCCTTCTCCGCGGCCGGGATCTCACTGGCGATGGAACGGTCACGCACGGATACCGGGCGCAACTGCCCGTTGAGGATGCACATGACCGTGCGCATCCCGCGTTCGTCGGGTTCGGAGATCGCCTCCAGCCCGATGAGCAGGATGACGCCCTTCTCGAGCTGTACCCGGTGTTCCTCGCCGTGCCGCAGGCCGTAGAAGAACTGATTGGCCGAGAGTCCGGTGGTATCGCCGTATTTCTCCCGGTGCGCCAGGAATTCCGCGGTCGGGCCGGGGAACAGCAGGCGATTGAGGGTCGCGCGGCGTTCATCGGAGGTACCGGCCAGACCCGCTTCGTCCGCCTCGGACAACTCGGATTCGGGTTTGGCCGCGCCACGGCCGGCGAGCGCTTTCTCCCGGAACGGCTCGGGCCAGCCGCCGGCCGGTGTGCCGAGTTCGCCGCGCAGGAAACCGATCACCGAATCGGGGATGTCGTAACGGCCCGGATCGGCGGCGAAATGCTCGATATCGATACCGGAGCCGACCAGCGACAGCGCCAGGTCACCGACCACCTTGGAGGACGGCGTGACCTTGATCAGCCGGCCCAGCAACCGGTCCGCGGCCGCGTATTTCGCCTCGACCTCCTCGAACCGGTCGCCCAGCCCCAGGGCGATGGCCTGCTGGCGCAGGTTCGACAGCTGCCCGCCGGGGATTTCGTGGGTGTAGACGCGCCCGGTGGGCGCCGGCAGACCGGATTCGAACGGCGCGTACACCTTGCGCAGCGCCTCCCAGTACGGCTCCAGATCGCAGACATTGCGCAGGTTCAGCCCGGTGTCGTACTCGCTGTGCGCGGCGGCGGCCACGATCGCCGAGAGCGCGGGCTGGCTGGTGGTGCCGGCCATGGCGGCCGACGCGCCGTCGACGGCGTCGGCACCGGCCTGCCAGGCGGCGAGATAGGTGGCCAGCTGCCCACCCGGGGTGTCGTGGGTGTGCACATGGACCGGCAGATCGAAATTGCTGCGCAGCGCGGTCACCAGTTTCGCCGCGGCGGGCGCGCGCAACAGTCCGGCCATATCCTTGATCGCCAGTACGTGCGCGCCCGCGTCCACGATCTGCTCGGCCAGCTTGAGGTAGTAGTCGAGGGTGTAGAGCTTCTCGTCCGGGTCGGTGAGATCACCGGTGTAGGACAGCGCGACCTCGGCGATCGCGGTACCGGTTTCCCGGACGGCGTCGATGGCCGGGCGCATCTGGTCCACATTGTTCAGGGCGTCGAAGATCCGGAAGATATCGATACCGGTCTCGGTGGCCTCGGCCACGAACGCCCGGGTCACCCGCTCCGGATACGGGGTGTAGCCGACGGTGTTGCGACCGCGCAGCAGCATCTGCAGGCAGATGTTCGGAATCGCCTCGCGCAAGGCGGCCAGCCGCTCCCACGGGTCCTCGTAGAGGAACCGCAGCGCCACATCGTAGGTCGCCCCGCCCCACGCCTCGATGGACAGCAGTTCCGGGGTCAGTCGCGCCACATGCCCGGCCACATCGAGCAGGCCGTTGGTGCGTACCCGGGTCGCCAGCAGCGACTGATGCGCGTCGCGGAAGGTGGTGTCGGTGACCCCGACCGCTTTCTGTTCGCGCAGCGCCCGCGCGAATCCCTCCGGGCCCAGCGTCAGCAGTTTCTGGCGCGAACCGTCCGGCGGCGGCACCGACAGGTCGATCGCGGGCAGTTTGTCGTGCGGGTACACCGCGGTCGGCCGGGCGCCGTGCGGTTTGTTCACCGTGATATCGGCCAGGTAGTTCAGGATCTTGGTGCCGCGGTCGGCGGGTTCGCGGGTGGCCAGCAGTTCCGGGCGCTCGTCGATGAACGAGGTGGTGACCCGCCCGGCTTTGAAATCGGGGTCCTCGAGAACAGCCAGCAGGAACTGGATATTGGTGGTGACACCGCGGATCCGGAATTCCATCAGCGCCCGCCGCGCCCGCGCGACCGCCGCCGGGAAGTCCCGGCCGCGGCAGGTGAGCTTGACCAGCATGGAATCGAAGTAGGCGCCGATCTCCGCGCCCAGGTTCGCGCCGCCGTCCAGCCGGATACCGGCGCCGCCGGGGGTGCGGTAGGCGGTGATGCGACCGGTATCGGGGCGGAATCCGTTGGCCGGGTCCTCGGTGGTGATCCGGCACTGCAGCGCGGCACCGCGGATGGTCACCTTGTCCTGGCTCAGTCCCAGGTCGGTCAGGCTCTCCCCGGCCGCGATCCGCAACTGCGACTGCACCAGATCCACATCGGTGATCTCCTCGGTCACCGTGTGTTCCACCTGGATCCGCGGATTCATCTCGATGAACACATGATTGCCGCGCTCGTCGAGCAGGAACTCCACCGTGCCCGCACAGCTGTACCCGATCTGCCGGGCGAAGGCCACCGCGTCCGCGCAGATCCGGTCCCGCAACGCCGGATCCAGATTCGGGGCGGGGGCCAGCTCGATCACCTTCTGGTGCCGCCGCTGCAGCGAACAGTCCCGCTCGAACAGGTGCATCACATTGCCCTGGGTATCGGCCAGGATCTGTACTTCGATATGCCGCGGGTTCACCACGGCCTGTTCCAGGAATACCGTCGGATCACCGAACGCCGACTCCGCCTCGCGCGAGGCCGCCTCGATCGCTTCCCGCAGTCCGGACCGCTCGGCCACCCGGCGCATACCGCGCCCGCCACCACCGGCGACAGCCTTCACGAATACCGGGAACTCCATGGATTCCGCGGCCGCCAGCAACTCCGCCGCATCGGCCGAGGGTGCGCTCGAATCCAGGACCGGCAGCCCGGCCTCCCGCGCCGCGGCGATCGCGCGGGCCTTGTGGCCCGCCAGTTCGAGAACCTCGGCCGACGGCCCGATGAAGGTGATGCCCGTCCGCGCGCACGCGGCGGCCAGATCGGGATTCTCCGACAGGAACCCGTAGCCCGGGTAGATCGCGTCGGCGCCCGCGGTCTTCGCCGCTTCGATGATGGCGTCGACCGAGAGGTAGGCGCGGACCGGATGGCCTTCCTCGCCGATCTCGTATGCCTCGTCCGCCTTCAGGCGGTGGACCGAATTGCGATCCTCGTGCGGGAAGACGGCAACCGTTCCGACACCGAGCTCGTACGCCGCGCGGAAGGCCCGGATGGCGATTTCGCCGCGGTTGGCAACCAAGACTTTCGAGAACATTGACCCAACGTACCCGGCGCCACACCCAGGGGCGACAGCGAAGTCCACTTCGCAGAATCTTCACAAGGACGTATGGCAAGGCTGCGAAGTCCTGTTCACCGCACCGTCATATCTCACCGCACACGATCCCGGCCTGTGCGTATTACCCGCCGCGGCCATTTCCCGGCTATCCGAGCGGCCCGGCGCTCTTGCGAAGATATGCGAAGTCGGCCGCTGTTCGCGCCGCTGCGGGCGCGCTCGGCGCGTCCGCGTTATGGTGGACCCGCAGCTGGTCCGCCGGCCGGACGACGAGGAGCCCCGAACGTCCGCCCCCGGCGCCGAAGCCCGCACCACGCGGGTGAGAGGGAATCCGGTGGAAATCCGGAACTGTCCCGCAGCGGTGAGCAGGAACGACCGCCGTCATCAGCACTGGGCAGCACGCCTGGGAAGCGACGGCCAGTAGGTCGGCCGACAGGCCGGTGCCCGCGAGTCCGAAGACCTGCCGGTTGTACCGGATACGCCGTATCCGGTGGCCGTCGCCTCGTGGAGCGGGCGCCGCCACCAGTGCTGACATCCGACCCGACCGCACAGCCGGGTCATTCGGGGTCTCATCGGTGCCGTGCGCCCGGGAACGGCGACGGCCGTCGAACTTCAGCACTGGAGAACACCGTGACTGTTATTTCGCACCGCCCGTTCACCGCAACGGTTCTCGGACTCCCCCGGGTGGGGCCGCACCGGGAGTTGAAACGCGCGACCGAGTCCTACTGGGCGGGTCGGATAGACGCGGCGCAACTGCACGAGACCGGCCGCGCGCTGCGCCGGAACCAGTACGCAGAACTGGCCGCCGCCGGACTGGATTCGATTCCCGTCGGCACCTTCTCCCACTACGACCAGATGCTCGACACCGCCGTCCTCCTCGGCGCCCTGCCCGACCGGGTCGCCGGGATAGCGGATCGGCTGGACCGCTATTTCGCCGCCGCACGCGGAACCGAGTCGGTGGAGCCACTGGAGATGACCAAGTGGTTCGACACCAACTACCACTACCTGGTGCCCGAACTCGGCCCGGACACCACCTTCGGCCTGCATCCGGAAGACCTGCTGGCGCAGGTGGCCGAAGCGGTCGAACTCGGCGTGCCGGCCCGGCCGGTGGTCATCGGACCGGTCACTTTCCTGAAACTGGCCAAGACCACCGGCGGCGCGGCCCTGGACCGGATCGCCGAACTGATCCCGCTGTACCAGGAGTTGCTGCGGCTACTCGCCGACGCGGGCGCGGGCTGGGTACAACTGGACGAGCCCGCGCTGGTCACCGATCTCACCCCGGCGGAACTGGCGACGGTCCGCCGGGTCTACACCGAACTCACCGCGGCGGCACAGCGGCCGGCGGTGCTGGTGGCCACCTATTTCGGGCATCCGGGCGCCGCGCTGGAAGCCCTGGCCGCCACCGATGTCGAAGGTATCGCCGTCGATCTGGTCGCGGGCACCGACGTCGCCGCGGTGGCGGCCGTCCCCCCGCTGTCGCACAAACTGCTGGTCGCGGGCGTGGTCGACGGCCGTAATGTCTGGCGCACCGACCTCGACGGTGCCCTGTCGACGCTGGCCACCCTGCTGGGCAGCGTGCGGGCACTGGCCGTCTCCACCTCGTGTTCGCTGCTGCACGTCCCGTACTCGCTGGCGGTGGAGACGCGACTCGACGACACGCTGCGCTCCTGGCTCGCCTTCGGCGCCGAGAAGACCGCCGAGGTACACGTACTGGCGACCGGCCTGAACTCCGGCACCGAGGCGGTCGCCGCGGAACTGGAAACCGCCCGGGCCGCCGCGGCGAGCCGCCGCACCGATCCGCGGATCAGCAACGCGCAGGTACGGGCACGACTCGCCGCGCTGGGCCCGGACGCCGCGCGGCGGGCGCCCGCCGAACAGCGCCGGACCCGCCAGCGGGAGCACCTGCCTCTGCCGCCGCTGCCGACCACCACGATCGGCTCCTATCCGCAGACCTCGGCCATCCGGCTGGCCCGGGCGGCACTGCGGTCCGGGGAGATCGACCGGGCCGAGTACGTGCGGCGGATGCGGACGGAGATCGGCGAGGTCATCGCGCTGCAGGAGAAACTCGGGCTCGACGTCCTCGTGCACGGCGAACCGGAACGCAACGATATGGTGCAGTACTTCGCCGAACAGCTCGACGGATTCGCGGCGACCGATCTGGGCTGGGTGCAGTCCTACGGCACCCGCTGCGTGCGCCCGCCCATCCTGTTCGGTGATGTCTCCCGTCCGGCCGCGATGACGGTGGACTGGATCACCTATGCGCAGTCGCTCACCGACAAACCGGTCAAGGGCATGCTCACCGGCCCGGTCACCATTTTGGCCTGGTCCTTCGTCCGCGACGACCAGCCACCGGCGGATTCGGCCCGGCAGGTGGCCCTGGCGATCCGGGACGAGACGGTGGATCTGCAGAAGGCAGGTATCCGGATCGTCCAGGTCGACGAGCCCGCGCTGCGAGAACTGCTCCCGCTGCGCGCCGCCGATCAGCAGGCGTACCTGGACTGGTCGGTGCACGCGTTCCGGCTGGCGACCTCCGGGGTCGCCGACTCCGTCCAGATCCACACCCACCTGTGCTATTCGGAATTCGGCGAGGTGATCGACGCCATTGCCGGACTGGACGCCGATGTCACGTCCATCGAGGCCGCCCGCTCGCGAATGGAGGTACTGGGCGATCTGACCGCCTCGGGCTTCGCCGCCGGGGTGGGACCGGGCGTCTACGATATCCACTCCCCCCGGGTGCCCGGCGTCGAGGAGATCACCGCGTCCCTGCGCGCCGCCCTGGAAGCGGTCCCGGCCGAACGTCTCTGGGTCAATCCCGACTGCGGCCTGAAGACCCGCGACCCGGCCGAGGTGGAGGCCTCCCTGCGCAATATGGTGGCCGCCGCCCACAGCGTCCGCCCTCATCACGCCGCGACCGCAGTGCGGCCGCCGACCATGCTATCCGACAGTGAACTGGACGTTCGACCCGCTCGAGCCGGCGTACCGGC
>NZ_JBKOOL010000201.1:0-9077 GCF_046764065.1 Nocardia sp. NPDC002869 | reverse complement strand
GGGGCCGGGACGGCTCAGCTCGCCCGCAACGGTGTGAGGGGCAGGCGCAGCGCCCCGGGCGCCGCGGTGGGAACCGCCGGCCGCGTCGGCGCCACGGGAGTAATCCGCTGATACGGGGTGCCCAAACCCGGCCGGGTGTCCTCCTGGTTCTTGTTCGGCCAGAACGCCATGGCGCGTTCGGCCTGCGCGGTGATGGTCAGCGAGGGGTTCACCCCGAGATTGGCGGTGACCGCGGAGCCGTCGGCGATATGCAGGCCGGGATGCCCGTAGACCCGCTGATAGGGGTCCACCACGCCCGTCTCGGGCCGGTCCCCGATCACACAGCCACCGATGTAGTGCGCGGTCGCCGGAATATCGAGGACGTCGGTGTAGAGCCCGTGAGTGTCCCCGTCGATCTTGGCCGCGAACCGTCGGCCGACCTCGTGCGCCAGCGGGATCCAGGTCGGATTCGGCTCACCCGTGCCCTGTTTCGTCGTCAATCCGCCGCGCCGCAGGAACGAGGTGAGCGAATTGTCCAGCGACTGCATGACCAGCAGGATCACCGACCGCTCCGAGGCGTGCCGGGCGTTGAAACTGCGCAGGAACACCACCGGGTGGGCCACCGCGGCGAGCAGGAAGCGCAGGAACCGGAACGCCCCGCCGTCGATCACCGGGGCCGAGAGCGGGAACAGCGCGTTCTGCCCTTTGCCGTAGTGGCACACCTCGATATGGGTGTTCGCCTCGGGATGTATCGAGGAGGTGATGGCGACACCGGCGGCGAAATCGCGGCGCGACCGGCTCACCACCGCCAGGATCGCCTCGGAATTGCTGCGGGTGAGTTCACCCAGGCGCGGGGAGAGCCTCGGCAGAACGCCCCGATTCCGCATCCGGTGCAGCAACTGCTGGGTCCCCAGCGCCGCACCCGCGAACACCACCTGCTCCGCGGTGAAGGTCCGTTTGCGCTTTCGGATCCTCCGGTCGGGCCGGGCGGTATCGACGGCGTAGCCACCGTCGGGCAGCGGCCGCACCGCGGTGGCGGCGGTGAGCGGGTGCACGGTGGCACCGGCCTGCTCGGCCAGGAACAGGTAGTTGGTGGTGGTCGTGTTCTTCGCGTTGTGCGGGCAGCCGGTCAGGCAGCGGGCGCAGTGCACACAGCCGCTGCGGCGCGGACCGGCACCGCCGAAATAGGGATCGTCGACCTCGGTGCCCGGGTCGTCCTCGTTGAAGAACACCCCGACGTCGGTGGAGTGGAAGGTCTCGCCCACACCCATATCCGTGGCGACCTCGCGGATCACCTCGTCGGCCGGGGTCGTCCGCGGGTTGGTCGTCACGCCGAGCATGCGGCGCGCCTGGTCGTAGTAGGGCGCGAGTTCGGCCTGCCAGTCGGTGATGTGCGCCCACTGCCGATCGGTGAAGAAGTCGGTGAGCGGTTCGTAGAGTGTATTGCCGTAGATGAGCGAGCCGCCGCCCACGCCGGCGCCGGAGAACACCGCGCATTTGCCGAGCAGGCTGATCCGCTGGGGTCCGGTGAACCCGAGTTTCGGTGCCCAGATGGATTTGCGGAGGTTCCAGTTGCTGCGCGGCAGCGTCTCGGCCTCCCAGCGCCGCCCGGCCTCGAGGACTCCGACCCGGTAGCCTTTCTCGGTGAGGCGCAGGGCGCTCACGCTCCCGCCGAACCCCGACCCGATGACCACGACGTCGTAGTCGAACTCTGACATGATCTTCCTCTCACCCGACTCGATGGTGAGATGGTTTCATACTCATTCTTTCATCGAATGACGCGGCGGGGTGTGCTGGCGCGGGTGGGCGCCATACGGTAAGCACACCATGTGATGAGCGATTCGGGAACCGGCGGATCAGAGACCGCGGGCCGAGATCCCGGCGGTGCGCTCGCCGCGGTCCTGTCCGACCGGCTGCTCACCGTCCCCAACGTCCTCAGCGTGCTGCGGTTGATCGGTGTTCCGCTGTTCCTGTGGCTGCTCCTGGTGAAGCATGCCGACGGCTGGGCGTTCGTCCTGCTCATCCTGAGCGGGCTCACCGATTTCCTCGACGGCAAGCTGGCCCGGCTGCTGGACCAGTCCTCGCGGCTCGGCGCCCTGCTCGACCCTTTCGTCGACCGGCTCTATCTGGTGACCACGCTGGTCGCCTTCGTCGTCCGCGGGCTGATCCCCTGGTGGGTGGCCGCCCTGCTGATCGGACGCGACGCGGTGCTGACCCTGACCCTGACGGTCTACCGTCGGCGTGACCTCGACCCGCCCGAGGTCATCTATCTGGGCAAGGCGGCCACCTTCGCGCTCATGTCGGCGCTGCCGTGGCTGCTGGCCGGGGAGATGGACTGGGCCGGTGCTCGTTTCGGCGCCGCGTTCGGTGGGGCACTACTGATCTGGGGTACGGCCGTCTATGTGTGGACCGGCCTGCTCTACCTGGGCCGCGCCGTCGCCGTGGCGCGCCGGATTCCGCCGGCGCCCGCCGGAGGCCGTGCCACACACGGCGGGGATACCGGCGCGGCAGAGGGCGGTGGGCTCGCATAGAGTTGCGGGCATCGTGCACGACGACACGAGGAGAGGACATCACGTGAGCCGGGTTCCGGAGGATCTGCGTTACACCGCGGAACATGAATGGGTACGTCGGATCGAGCCCACCCGTGTCCTGGTGGGGATCACCGATTACGCACAGTCGCAACTCGGTGACGTCGTGTTCGTGCAGTTGCCCGACTCCGGCGCCGACGTTGCCGCCGGGGACGGTATCGGCGAGGTCGAATCGACCAAGAGCGTTTCCGATATCTACGCTCCACTGAGCGCGAAAGTCGTTGCGGTGAACCAGGAACTGGAGGCGAGTCCGGAAACGCTGAATACCGATCCCTACGGTGACGGGTGGTTGTTCGAACTCGAGGTGGCCGATGCGGCCGCATTGGACTCAAGCCTCGGTGAACTGCTCGATGCCGCGGGTTATCAAGGAGTTATCGGGGGCTGATCCAGCCTTCCCGGTTCTACCTGCACGGGTACGGCCCGGCAGGGTACGGTCAATGCCAACGGATGTGCCGCCCGGAGTCGGGGCCGCCCAGCCACGTCTTATCGCGGCATCTGCCTGCATGGTTTATGAGGTTCGAGGAGGAGAGAAACGGTGAGCGAGAACAAAGACCCGGGTTACGGGGAGACCGCGGCCGAGACGACGTCGGTCTTCCGTGCGGATTTCCTGAACGAGGTCGACGCGTCGCGCTCCGGCGAGCCGACCGGTGAACAGCCGGTGCAGGGTGTCGAGGGTCTTCCGGTCGGGGCGGCGCTGCTCGTCGTCAAACGTGGCCCGAACGCGGGTTCGCGTTTTCTGCTGGACCAGCCCACCACCTCGGCCGGTCGGCATCCCGACAGCGATATCTTTCTCGACGATGTCACCGTCAGTCGTCGGCATGCCGAGTTCCGGCAGGACGAGGATTCCTTCCAGGTCGTCGATGTGGGCAGCCTGAACGGCACCTACGTCAATCGCGAGCCGGTGGATTCGTCGGAGCTGCAGAACGGTGACGAGGTACAGATCGGTAAGTTCCGGCTGGTTTTCCTCACGGGTCCGCGGACCCAGGAGGCCGGTTCGGCGGCCGGTGCGGGAAGTCTGTGAACAGCTGACGATCGGTGCGCCGGTCCGGGTGATCGGCGCCTCGGCATGAAAGACTCGAGATCATGACAGGCGCGGCGCAGCAGTGGGCGCACGGAGGGATGTCCATCGGCTCCGTGCTCGATCTGCTGCGACCGGATTTTCCGGATATCACCATTTCCAAGATCCGCTTCCTGGAGGCGGAGGGCCTGATCCGGCCGGAGCGGACGCCGTCGGGCTACCGCCGGTTCTCGGTCGCGGACTGTGAACGGTTGCGTTTCGTCCTGACGGCGCAGCGTGACCAGTACCTGCCGTTGAAGGTGATCAAGGAACAACTCGAGGCGATCGACAGCGGTGCCGCGACGCTCGGGGTGCGGGAAGCCCGTGCCCGGGCGCGGACCGCCCGGCCGGAGACGGGTCATTCGGAGCCGGACGACGGCACCGAGGTGCTGCCGCGCCCGCCGCGCCGGCTGGGTGTGCCACCGGGCCGGGTCACGCCGGACGATTTCGAATTCGATCACCAGATCCGGGTGACCCGGGCGGACCTGCTGGACCGGGCCGGGATCGATGAGACATTTCTCAACGATCTGATCCGCGCGAACCTGATCACCCCGGGCCCGGCCGGGTTCTTCGACGCCGATGCGGTCACCCTGGCGGCGACCGCCAAGGCGATGGCCGAATTCGGTTTGGAGGCGCGGCATCTGCGGGCGTTCAAACTCGCCGCGGACCGGGAGGCGGCGCTAGTGGCGCAGATCGCGGCACCGATCGCCAAGAGCCGCGACGCCGGCGCCCGGGCGCGGGCCGAGGAGACGGTCCGCGAACTTGCCGCGCTGTCGCTGACGCTGCACGCGAGCCTGGTGAAGGCGTCGGTGCGCAACTCGCTCGGCGGATGAGCCGAGCGTCCGATCCCCGCCGTCATCGGCGGAATCCGGTCTGACCTGCGGCCGAGTGTCCGGGGGGTACACCGGTGGCAACACACCGATTCCGGTGTCCGTCAGCGATCGCGGCGCCGCGCCGAATTCGCCTAGACTCGTGGTACGGCGAGCCCTGCATCGGCGAGGGCGGGCAGCCGGGGAGTATGGGAGGCAGTGCGATGAGCGAAATGCGCGTGATCGGCATCCGGGTCGAGCAGCCACAGAACCAGCCCGTCCTGCTGCTGCGGGAGGCGGAGGGGGAGCGGTATCTGCCGATCTGGATAGGACAGGCGGAGGCCACGGCCATTGTGCTCGAACAGGAGGGCGTCACACCGATCCGGCCGCTCACCCACGATCTGATCAAGGTCTTGATCGCGGATCTCGGGCATACCCTCGAGGAGGTTCATATCGTGGACCTGAAAGAAGGCACGTTCTACGCCGATCTCGTCTTCGAGAACGAAGTGCGGATCTCGGCGCGGCCGTCGGATTCGGTGGCGATCGCCCTGCGCGTCGGCTGCCCGATCTACGCGGCGGAATCGGTGCTCGAGGAAGCCGGTCTGGTGATGCCCGACGAACGCGAGGACGAGGTCGAAAAGTTCAAGGAGTTCCTCGAGTCGGTCTCGCCGGACGATTTCAAAGCGACCGACAGTTGAGCGCCCGCATTATTTTCTGAACCTCAACTACAGGTCGAGACTGTTACCGCGCGTCGCGTTTGGTTCGGCGCTGCTGCGGCCGAGAGAATGGGAAGAGTAGCCTCATAGACGACGCCGGGCCGTCGGCTATAGGCACTGATCGGCGGAGCAAGGGAGTAGTTCAGTGGCAGAGAATATGCGGGATATGCGATCGGAAGAGGGCCCGCCTCGGCGCTACGAAATACAACCCGGATTGTTCCCCGACGATTCGGTTCCCGACGATCTGGTCGGATACCGGGTGCCGACAGCCTGTCAGGTCGCCGGTATCAGTTACCGGCAACTGGACTACTGGGCGCGGACCGGCCTGGTAGCGCCCTCCATTCGCGGGGCGGCGGGCTCGGGCAGTCAGCGGCTGTATTCGTTCAAGGACATCCTGGTCCTGAAAATCGTCAAGCGGCTCCTCGATGCGGGTATTTCGCTGCAGAACATCCGTATCGCCGTCGACCATCTGCGTAGTCGCGGAGTAGAGGATCTGGCGAATATCACCCTGTTCTCCGACGGGACGTCGGTATACGAGTGCACCTCCCCGGAAGAAGTCGTCGATTTGCTGCAGGGCGGCCAAGGGGTATTCGGCATCGCGGTGAACAGTGCCATGCGGGAGCTCACCGGCGCCATCGCCGCATTCCCCGCCGAGCGTGCCTCGGAGACCAGTGAACGTCCCGAGGACGAATTGTCCTTTCGCCGCAAGGCGCGCCTGACCCGCAAAACCGGCTGATCGCTCGCCGGCGACCACGGGCCGGCCGGATGAGGGGAATGACACATAGCGGCGGGTGGCTCCCGGACGTCGCTGCTCATCGGGCTAGACTTGGCGGGCGCCGTAGCCGTGCGGGAGAGTCCCGGATCCTCGCCGGATCCGGGCGCCGAAGGAGCAGCACCTCCCCGTCAATCTCTCAGGCCCCAGGACCGTGCGGGAACCGGCGCCTCTGGAAAGTGGTGGCTGCGGGCCGCCCGCCCAAGGTGAAAGGTGGACCGGAGCGAGACCCGGCCCGCCGAAGCTCTCAGGCGCCGCGACAGAGGGGGAGGGCCCCGAGCCGACCGTGCCGGTCGGCCGCCCCACCCAGGGAGCCGCGGTGACCCAGACCTTCGCAGATCGTCATATCGGACCGGATGACCACGAGTTCGCGCGGATTCTCGGCGCGATCGGCGTCGGCTCGGCCGATGAGCTGGCGGCGGCCGCGCTGCCCGCCGGGATCCGCGATGATGATCCGCTGGCCGGGCTGCCCGCCCCGGGCACCGAACACGAGGTGCTCGCCGAGCTCGCGGCGCTCGCCGAATCCGATCATGTCGCCACCTCCATGATCGGCCTGGGCTACTACGACACCCTGACCCCGCCGGTGTTGGTCCGCAATCTGCTGGAGAATCCGGCCTGGTACACCGCCTACACGCCCTATCAACCGGAAATCAGCCAGGGCCGGCTGGAGGCGCTGCTCAATTTCCAGACCATGGTGACCGATCTGACCGGCACCGATGTGGCCAATGCGTCCATGCTCGACGAGGCCACCGCGGCCGCGGAGGCGATGACATTGATGCGCCGGGTCAATCGCCGGGCCCCCGCCCGGCTGGTGATCGACCGCGACCTGTTCCCACAGACCCGTACGGTGCTGGCCACCCGGGCCGAACCGCTGGGTATCGAGATCGTGGAGGCCGATCTGGCCGCGGACGGTCTGCCCGACGGGGAGTTCTTCGGCGTGATCCTGCAGGTGCCGGGCGCCTCGGGCCGGATCCTGGACTGGTCGGCGACGATCGCCGCCGCCCACGACCGCGGCGCGCTGGTGGCCGCTGGTGCGGACCTGCTCGCGCTCACCCTGGTCACTCCGCCGGGTGAGCAGGGCGCGGACGTATGTTTCGGGACGACCCAGCGTTTCGGGGTGCCGATGGGGTTCGGCGGCCCGCACGCCGGGTATCTGGCGGTGCGCGCCGACTATGCGCGCCAGCTGCCGGGCCGGCTGGTCGGAGTATCCAAGGACGCGGACGGCGCCCCCGCCTACCGGCTCGCCCTGCAGACCCGCGAACAGCATATTCGCCGGGAGAAGGCCACTTCCAATATCTGTACTGCCCAGGTACTGCTGGCCATTGTGGCCGGTATGTACGCCTGCTACCACGGTGCGGACGGGTTGCGGGCCATCGCCCGCCGGGTCCACGGGCACGCCACGCGGCTGGCCGCGTCGCTCGGTACGGCCCTGGTGCACGACCGCTATTTCGATACCGTGCTGGCCCGGGTGCCGGGCCAGGCGGAGACGGTGGTCGCCAAGGCTGCCGCCCGCGGGGTGAATCTGCGCCTGGTGGACGACGACCATGTGGCCGTGGCCTGCGACGAGGCCACCACCGCCGACCACCTCGCGATCGTGCTGGACGCGTTCGGTATCGCCCCGGCCGACCCGGCCGCCGCCGCGATCGAAGACCGGACCTCGGAGTTCCTGGCCCATCCGGCATTCACCCGGTATCACACCGAAACGGCGATGCTGCGGTATCTGCGCGCGCTGTCGGACAAGGACATCGCCCTGGACCGCAGCATGATCCCGCTCGGCTCGTGCACCATGAAACTCAACGCCACCGCCGAAATGGAACCGATCACCTGGCCCGGCTTCGCGCGGTTGCATCCCTACGCCCCGGCCACCGATACGCCGGGTCTGCGGCGGGTGATCCACGATCTGGAGCGCTGGCTGGCCGAGATCACCGGGTACGACGCGGTGAGTCTGCAGCCGAACGCCGGTAGCCAGGGCGAATACGCGGGACTGCTGGCCATCCGCCGCTATCACCTGGACCGGGGCGATACCCGCCGCGACACCTGCCTCATCCCGTCCAGCGCACACGGCACCAATGCCGCGTCCGCCGCGATGGCGGGCCTGCGGGTCGAGGTGGTGAAGTGCCGGGCCAACGGCGATGTGGACCTCGACGATCTGCGGGCCAAGATCGCCGACCACGCCGAACGCCTGGCCTGCATCATGATCACCTACCCGTCCACGCACGGCGTGTACGAGAACGAGGTCGCCGAACTGTGTGCGCTGGTGCACGATGCCGGCGGCCAGGTCTATGTCGACGGCGCGAATCTGAACGCACTGGTCGGCCTGGCCCGGCCGGGCCGGTTCGGCGGCGACGTCAGCCATCTGAATCTGCACAAGACGTTCTGTATCCCGCACGGTGGCGGAGGTCCGGGGGTCGGTCCGGTCGCGGTCCGCTCCCATCTGACGCCCTACCTGCCCGGCGATCCGCTGGTCGCCGGGTCGCACGCGGTGTCGGCGGCGGAGTACGGGTCGGCGTCGATCCTGCCGATCACCTGGGCCTACATCCGGATGATGGGAGCCGACGGACTGCGCCGGGCCTCGCTCACCGCGATCGCGTCGGCCAACTATCTGGCGCGCCGCCTGGGTGAGTACTACCCCGTCCTCTACACCGGCGACAACGATATGGTCGCCCACGAATGCATCCTGGACCTGCGCGAGATCACCAAGCGCACCGGTGTCACCGTCGACGATGTGGCCAAACGGCTCGCCGACTACGGGTTCCACGCGCCGACCATGAGTTTCCCGGTGGCGGGCACCCTGATGGTGGAACCGACCGAGAGCGAGAACCTGGCCGAGCTCGACGCGTTCGCCGACGCCATGATCGCCATCCGGCGCGAGATCGATCGGGTGGGCACGGGGGAGTGGCCGGCCGAGGACAACCCGCTGCGCAATGCCCCGCACACCGCGGCGAGCCTGGTCCGGGAATGGGACCACCCCTACAGCCGGGAGGTCGCGGTGTACCCGCTGGGTCTCACCCACGACCGGCCCAAGGTGTGGCCGGCCGTCCGCCGGATCGACGGCGCGTTCGGTGACCGCAATCTGGTCTGCACCTGCCCGCCGCTGGAGGCCTACGCGGACTGACGCGTACCGATCGCGCCCCGGTCGGGTGCCGTTCCGCGGAA
>NZ_JBKOOL010000200.1:0-9272 GCF_046764065.1 Nocardia sp. NPDC002869 | reverse complement strand
GTCAACACGCTGGTGTTGCGGACGAATGTCGGTTCCGGTGAATCGTTCGCCGCGCTGGTGGACCGCGCTCGACAGGTCGATCTGGACGCGTTCGGCAATGCCGATGTGCCGTTCGAGCGGCTGGTGGATCTGCTGTCGCCGGAGCGTTCGCAGGCGCGTAATCCGTTGTTCCAGGTGGCGCTGTCGCTGCAGAACAATGAGCAGCCGGTGCTGGATCTGGCAGGTCTGGAGGTCTCCGGGCTGGACCTCGTGGAGGACGTGGCCCGGTTCGATCTGCAGTTCACGCTGGCCGACAACGGCTCCGGCGGAATGACCCTGTTCCTGAACTACGCCACCGAACTGTTCGACGAGGCGACCATCCGGACCGTGATCACCCGGTTCCGGCAGTTGCTGACCGCGGTGGCCGCGGACCCGGATATCGCACTGGGGTCGATCGAGATCCTCGACGAGGCCGAGCGTGCCGAAATCCTGTCCCGCACGGGTGGTGCGGCGGTGCCGGTGTCGACGTTGCCGGAGTTGCTGGCCGCGGCGGTGGCGGTGGATCCGGCGGCGCCGGCGGTGGTGTTCGAGGGTGTCCGGTACTCCTATGGCGAGATGGACGAGCGGTCGAACCGCTTGGCGCAGGTGCTGATCGAGCGGTGCCTGGGTGCCGAGGATCTGGTGGCGGTGGCGGTGCCGCGGTCGGCGGATTCGGTGCTGGCGGAGTGGGCTGTCACCAAGTCGGGTGCGGCATTCGTGCCGATCGATCCGACTTACCCGGCGGATCGCATTGCGCATATGCTCACCGACTCCGGTGCCGCGGTGGGTATCACGGTGTCGAGTGTGCGGGCGGATCTGCCGGATTCGGTGGATTGGCTGGTGCTCGACGAGCTGGCTTTGGATACGTATCCGGCCGATCCGATCACCGATGCGGATCGGGTGTGGCCGTTGACTCCGGCGAATACGGCCTATGTCATCTACACCTCCGGTTCGACCGGTTTGCCCAAGGGTGTTGTCGTCTCGCATGCCGGTTTGGCGAACTTCAGTGCCGAACAGGTCGAGCGCTACCGGTTGACCCCGGGTTCGCGGGCGTTGGCTTTCGCTTCGCCGAGCTTCGATGCCTCGATCCTGGAGCTGTTGCTGGCGGTGGGTTCGGCGGGTGCGCTGGTCGTGGTGCCGACCGGTACCTACGGTGGTGCCGAACTGGGTGAGCTGATCGCCCGCGAGGGTGTGACGGTCGGCCTGATCACGCCGTCGGTACTTGCTTCGCTGGATCCGGCGGACCTCGCGGGCATGGAAGTGATCATCGCCGGTGGTGAGGCGATTTCGGCGGACCTGGTGGCGAAGTGGTCGACCACGCCGGAGGGTGGGGTGGCGCGTCGGTTCCACAATGCCTATGGTCCGACCGAAGCCACGGTGGCCACGAATATCAGTGGTGTGCTGCACGCCGGTGATCGGGTCACGATCGGTGGCCCGGTGCGAGGCATGCGGACTCTGGTGCTCGACGACCGTCTCAACCCGGTGCCCGAAGGTGTGGCCGGTGAGCTGTATGTCGGTGGTATCCAGCTGGCGCGTGGTTACCATGCCCGTGCCGGTTTGACCGCTGAGCGTTTTGTCGCCGACCCCTATGGTGAGCCCGGGGCCCGGCTCTACCGCACGGGTGATGTGGTGCGGTGGCGTCGTGACGCCGCGGGTGATCCCGTGGTGGAGTATGTCGGCCGTAATGATTTCCAGGTCAAGGTTCGTGGTTTCCGTATCGAGCTGGGTGAGATCGACGCGGCGCTGACCGCGCACGACACCGTCGACTTCGCGGTCACGACCGGACACAAGAGCGCCGCGGGCGTGGTCTCCCTCGTCTCGTACGTGGTGGCCGTAGCGGGGCGCTCGATCGACGTGGCCGAGGTGCGCGAGTTCGTCGGGCAGCGGTTGCCGTCGTACATGGTGCCGGCGTCGGTCATGGTGCTCGACGAGGTCCCGCTGACCCCCGCCGGAAAGCTGGATCGCCGGGCCTTGCCGGAGCCTGCGTTCGAGGCACGGGAGTTCCGGGCGCCGTCGACACCGGTCGAGCGGGTCGTGGCCGGTGTACTCGCCGATGTGCTCGGTATCGAGCGAGTCGGCGCGGAGGACGATTTCTTCGCCCTCGGCGGGAACTCGCTGCTCGCGACACAGGTCGTGGCGCGTCTGGGCGCGGCGCTGAATACGCAGGTGCCGGTGCGGATGCTGTTCGAGGCATCCGCCGTCGGCACGCTGGCCGCCCGGCTCGAGGAGCAGGTGGGTTCCGGCGGACGTCCGGCGCTGGTGCCGCAGCCGCGGCCGACCCGGGTGCTGCCGTCGGGGGAGGTCGTGGACCGGATCCCGCTGTCTCTGGCGCAGCAGCGCATGTGGTTCCTGAACTGGTTCGACGGTGGTGCGGCCGCTTACAACATTCCGCTGGTGATCCGGTTGTCGGGTGCGCTGGACGTGGACGCCCTTCGACTGGCGGTCACGGATCTGGTGGCGCGGCACGAGGTGCTGCGGACGGTGTATCCGGAGACCGAATCCGGTCCGGCGCAGGTGGTGCTGCCGGTCACGGGGGCGGTACCGGTCCTCGAGATGCGCACGGTGGCCGCGAATGCGGTCGAGGCCGTGGTGACCGAGCTGGCGTCGGTGTCGTTCGATGTCGCCCAGCAGGTGCCGGTGCAGGTGACGCTGCTGCGGATCGACGACGCGGCAGACGAATACGTGCTCGCCGCGGTGGTGCACCACATCTCCGGCGACGGCGCCTCGACGGTGCCGTTGATGCGGGATCTGATGACCGCCTATTCGGCACGGGCGGCAGGCCGGGCACCGGATTGGGCGCCGCTGGCGGTCCAGTACGCCGATTTCGCGATCTGGCAACGGAACCTGATGGGCGACGGCGCCGATCCCTCGTCGCTGGCGCACGAACAGCTCGACTTCTGGCGGTCGGCGCTGGCGGATCTGCCCGAGCAGCTGGATCTGCCGATGGACCGCCCGCGGCCGGCGACACAGTCGTATGACGGTGGCCGAGTCGAAGTGCGTATCGATGCGCGCCTGCATCAGGCGCTGCAGGACTTCGCGCGGCAGCAGGGCGTGACCCTGTTCATGGTGACGCATACCGCGTTCGCGCTGCTGCTGGCCCGTTTGGCGGCGACCGACGATGTGGCGATCGGTACTCCGGTGGCCGGTCGGGGCGAGGCCGCCCTCGACGATGTGATCGGCATGTTCGTGAACACGCTGGTGTTCCGGACCCGGGTCGAGGGCGGGGAATCGTTCACCGACCTGCTGGCGCGCCAGCGGGAGATCGATATCGCGGCGCTCGCGCATGCCGATGTGCCGTTCGAACAGCTGGTGGAGGCGCTGAACCCGGTGCGGTCCACGGCGCGGCACCCGCTGTTCCAGGTGGGCTTCGCGTTCCAGAACCTCGCGCAGACCAGTCTGGAAATTCCCGGTCTCTCGGTGTCCGGAGTGGACGCCGGGACCGAGGTCTCCCTCTACGACCTGAGCATGATTCTCAGCGACACCTACGACGCGTCGGGTGCCGCGGCGGGCGTGAGCGGGTACCTGACCTACGCCACCGCCCTGTTCGACCACGCGACGGTGGCGGGATTCGTGCAGCGGTACCTGCGGGTGCTGGCCGGGGTCGTCGCCGATCCCGCGGCCCCGGTCGGTGAGCTCGAGCTGCTCGACACGGCCGAACGCGAGCTGGTGCTGCACCGGTGGAACGCCACCGACCGTATCGTCGAGCCGGGCCTGTTGCTGGACGGGTTCGACCGGGTGGTGTCGGAGTCCCCGGACCGGGTCGCGCTGACCTACGAGGGCACCGGTCTGTCCTACGGCGAGTTCGCGGGCCGCGTGCGCCGGTTGGCGCGGTGGCTGCGCGATGCCGGTGTGGGGACGGAAACCTATGTCGCGCTGGGCATGCGCCGGTCGATCGACCTGATCACCGGTGCGTACGCGGTGGTCGCGGCAGGCGGCGCGTATGTGCCGCTGGATCCGGACCAGCCCGTGGACCGGCTCGAGTACATTGTCGATACAGCGCGCCCGATCTGTGTGCTGACCTCCGGCGAAGACCTCGATCCGGCGATCGCCGGGCAGGTGCGTATCGATCGGCTGGATCTGTCCGGTGTCGCCGGCACCGCGCTCACCGACGCCGATCGACTCCGGCCGCTGCGGCCGGACAACACCGCGTACGCGATCTTCACCTCGGGCTCCACGGGCCGGCCGAAGGGTGTCCCGGTCTCGCACCGGGCCGTGCTCAACTACCTGGCGACCACCCGCGAACGGCACGAACTCGGGGCCGGCGATGTGCTGCTGAACCGCACCCTGGCGACCTTCGATCCGTCCGTGGTGGAGTTCTTCATGCCGTTGCAGCTGGGCGCCCGCCTGGTCATCGCGCATGCGGAGGGTCACCGCGACGCGGCGTACCTCACCGGATTGATCGCCGACGAAGGCGTCACGATGGCACAGTTCGTGCCGTCGCTGCTGTCGGTGTTCCTGTCCGAATCCGAGCCCGCGGCCTGGGCCGGGCTGCGCAGTATCGTCGTCGGCGGTGAGGCGCTGTCCGGCGACCTCGCGCGGCGATTGCGGGAACGCACCGGTGCCCGCCTGTTCAACCAGTACGGGCCCACCGAGACCACGGTCGATGTCACCGCCCACGAGGTGTCCGGGGTCGAAACCGGAGCCGTGCCGATCGGCGTCCCGGGTCTCAACACCCGGACCTACGTACTCGACGACCGGTTGCGGCCGGTGCCCGCCGGTGTCCAGGGTGAGCTCTACATCAGTGGCGCACAGCTGGCGCCCGGCTACCTGGCCCGGCCCGATCTGACCACCACGCGTTTCGTCGCGGATCCCTTCCACGCCGGCGAACGGATGTACCGCACCGGTGACCTGGTGCGCTGGTCCGCCGCGGGTGAGTTGGAGTACCTGGGCCGAAGCGATTTCCAGGTGAAGCTGCACGGTCAGCGGATCGAGCCCGGCGAGATCGAGGCCGCGCTCACCGAAATGGACGCCGTCGCGAGGGCGCTGGTCATCCTGCGGCACGCGGGTACCGGTGACCACCTGGTCGCGTATGTGGTGCCGGTGGCCGGCGCGACGATCACCACCGACGAGCTGCGGGCACATCTGCACGGTCGGCTGCCGTCGTACATGGTGCCGTCGGCCTTCGTGGCCCTCGAGACGTTCCCGATGAACGCCTCGGGCAAGCTGGACCGTAGCGCGTTGCCGGAACCGGTGTTCGAGACCCGGGAATTCCGGGCCGCCTCGACGCCGATCGAGGAGATCCTGGCGGATATCTTCGCCGAGGTCCTCGGCGTCGAGCGGGTCGGCGCGGACGACGATTTCTTCGCCCTCGGCGGTGACAGCATCGTCTCCATCCAGCTGGTGTCACGGGCCAAATCGCGCGGTGTGGTGTTCACCCCGCGCCAGGTGTTCGAGAAGCGCACGGTGTCGGGCCTGGCGTCGGTCGCCGAGTTCGCGGAATTCGTCGACGGCGCGGTGCGGACCCTGGCCGAGTTGCCGGGCGGCGGGGTCGGCCGTATGCCGCTCACCCCGGTGGTGCGGACGATGGTCGAACGCTTCGGCTCGTTCGGGCGTTTCCATCAGTTGACGCCGCTGAGTCTGCCGATCGGCGTTACCCGCGAAACCATCGCCGCGGTGGTGGGTCCGGTGCTCGACCGGCACGATATGTTGCGGTCGCGCCTGTTCGTCGTGGACGGCGAATGGGTCGTGGAGACCGTCGAGCCCGGTTCGGTCGACGTGGACGCGCTCATCGATCACACCGTGTTCGATGCCGCCGCCACCGATGAGCAGGTGCTCGAAACGGCCACCGCCGCGGTCGACGCGGCCCTGGATCGCATGGATCCCGGCCACGGCGTGGTGGTGCGGTTCGTCTGGCTGGAACCGGATACCGCCGCCCGGCCGGGATACCTGGTGGTCGTGGCGCATCACCTGGTCGTCGACGGCGTGTCCTGGCGCATCCTGGTCCCGGACTTCGTGCTGTCCGCCGGTGCGCACAGCGCCGGGCTCCTGCCGGAACTGCCGGAGCCGACCACCTCGATGCGGACCTGGGCGCATGCGCTCGAGACGCATGCGCGCAGCGCCGAGCGAGAGGCCGAACTGGACTACTGGCGGACCGTCGTCGATACGGCCGATCCGCTGCTGACCGACCGCGCGCTGGACCCGGCGGTCGATACCGCCGCGACGGTCGACACCTATTCGGTGCGGGTGTCGCCCGAGGTCACCCGGGCGCTGCTCACCACGGTGCCGGCGTTGTTCCACGGCGGGGTGAACGACGGTCTGCTCACCGCGCTCGTCCTGGCCACCGCCACCTGGCGGGCGCGGCGGGTACCCGCGGCGGCGATCGATGATCCGCTGCTGATCCGGCTCGAGGGTCACGGTCGTGAGGAAGAGGTCGTGCCCGGTGCCGATCTGTCCCACACCGTCGGCTGGTTCACCTCCGTCTTCCCGGTGCGGTTCGCGCCGGCCGGTATCGATTTCGAGGACGCGCTCGCCGGTGGCCCGGCATTGGGAGCGGCACTCAAGGCGGTGAAGGAACAGTTGCTCGCGGTGCCGGACAAGGGCATCGGCTACGGGTTGCTGCGCCATCTGAACCCGCGGACCGCGAGCGAATTGCCGGTCGAGCTGCCGGGTCAGGTGAGCTTCAACTACCTGGGCCGGTCCGCCGGTTCGGGCGAGTTGTCCCCGGAAATGCGCGAGTTCGGCTGGCTGCCCGCCGATCTGGTGGTGGACGCGGCATTCGACGCGGATATGCCGGCGCTGGCACTGCTGGATATCAACGCCGTCGTCGCCGGCGACGAGTTCATCGCGCGGATCGGTTACCCGACCACCCTGCTCGGGGCCGAAGAGGTCCGCGAGTTCGGCGAGTTGTGGACGCGGGCGCTGGAAGCGGTCGCGCGCCACGCGAATTCCGCGGGCGCCGGTGGGCACACCCCGTCCGATTTCGGCATGGTCGCGCTGTCGCAGTCCGATGTCGACGGGATCGAGCGGCGTTTCCCGGTCGCCGATGTGTGGCCGCTGTCCTCGCTGCAGGCCGGCATGCTGTTCCACGCCCAGATCGCCGAGACCTCGGTGGATGTGTACACCGGCCAGGTGGTGCTCACGCTGACCGGCCGGGTGGACGCCGCCCGTCTGCGTGCGGCGGCGCAGGCCCTGGTCGATCGGTACGAGAACCTGCGTACCGCCTTCGTCACCGATCACGAGGGCCACCCGGTCCAGGTGGTGCTGAAGGATATGCCGGTCGACTGGACCGAGCACGACCGCAGCAGCGCCGGGACGGCCGCCGACCTCATCGAGGCGGACCGGTTGCGGCGCTTCGATCTCGCCGAGCCGCCGCTGCTCCGGTTCACGCTGATCAAGACCGGCGCGGATACCTGGCAGTTCGTGGTGGCGAACCATCACATCCTGCTCGACGGCTGGTCCATGCCGCTGCTCATGCGGGATCTGCTGACGCTGTATGCGGTCCGTGGCGATGCCGCGGTGCTGCCGGCGGTCCACTCCTACCGGACCTTCCTGGCATGGGTCGGCCGCCAGGATCGCGAGGTCTCGCTGGAGACCTGGCGGGCGGCGCTGGCGGGAGTCGAGGAACCGACCCTGCTCGGCCGCCCCGAAGCGGGCGGCTCCGAGATCACCACGCTGTCCGGCGAGTACGAGTTCGGGCTGGATACCGCGGCCACCGCCCGGATGACCGCGCTGGCCACCGAGGTCGGCGTGACGGCGAACACGGTGCTGCAGCTGGCCTGGGCGGTACTGCTGGGCCGGCTGACCGGTCGCGACGATGTGCTGTTCGGCGCCACCGTCTCCGGTCGCCCGCCGGAACTGCCCGGCGTGGAGACCATGGTCGGGTTGTTCATCAACACGATCCCGGTGCGGGTGCGGTTCGATCAGAACGAGTCCGTGCGGACGGTGCTCGCCCGGGTCCAGGCCGAACAGGCCGATCTGCTGGATCACCACTATGTGGGTCTGGCGGATATCCAGGGCGCGGCGGGGATGGCGGCGCTGTTCGACACCCTGCTGGTGTTCGAGTCGTATCCGGTGGATGCCGCGGGTATTCAGGCGCAGGCCACCGATATCGACGGAATGACGGTGGCCGGCCTGGCCGGCATCGACGCCACGCACTACCCGCTGACCCTGGTCGCCGCGCTCGGCAACACGCTGCGGATCCGGGCCGGGTACCGGCAGGACATGTTCGACGAGGCCGATGTGCGCCGTATCGCGGACCGGTTGGTCCGGCTGCTGGACGGCATCGTCGCCGATCCGTCCGTCGCCGTCGGCGATATCGATCTGCTGGCACCGGCCGAACGCGAACTGGTGCTGGAGCGCTGGAACGCGACCCACCACGCGGTCGATTCACGGTTGCTACCGGACGAGTTCGCCGCGGCGGTCGCGAGGTATCCGGATCGGGTCGCGGTGTCGTTCGAGGGCGCCGAACTGACCTATGCGGCGTTCGCCGGACGGGTCAATCGTCTGGCGCGGCTGCTGATCGCCGAGGGCGTGGGGCCGGAATCGCTGGTCGGTCTGGCGCTGCGGCGCTCGGTGGATCTGGTGGTCGCCATGTACGCGGTGGTCACCGCGGGTGGTGCGTATGTACCGGTGGATCCCGAGCATCCGGCGGAGCGGACCGCGTATGTGCTCGAGACCGCGCGACCGGTCTGCGTGCTGACCTCGACATCCGATGCCGGTGCCGTGCCCGAGGGGACAGGTGTGCCGGTACTGGCCCTGGACACGCTGGAGCTGTCGGGCTACGCCGATGCCTCGGTCACGGATGCCGATCGGGTGGCGGCGTTGCGTCCGTCGAATACGGCGTATGTGATTTTCACGTCGGGTTCGACGGGTCGTCCGAAGGGCGTGGCGGTCTCGCATGCGGCGATCGTGAATCGCCTGGTGTGGATGCAGTCCGAGTACGGTCTGACCGCTTCGGATGTGGTGTTGCAGAAGACTCCGTCGACGTTCGATGTGTCGGTGTGGGAGTTCTTCTGGCCGTTGCAGATCGGCGCGCGGTTGGTCGTCGCCAGGCCCGAAGGCCATCGGGATCCGGAGTATCTGGCCGAGGTCATCGATACCGAGGGTGTGACGGTGGCGCACTTCGTGCCGTCGATGCTCACGGTGTTCGTGGCGGCCTTGCCGGGTGTGTCCGCGGATTCGGGTGCGGCGCGGTGTGGTTCGTTGCGGTTGGTGTTCTCTTCGGGTGAGGCGTTGGCGCCGAAGCCGGCGCATCGGTTGCGGGAGTTGACCGGGACGGCTGTGCACAACCTGTACGGTCCGACGGAGGCCGCGGT
>NZ_JBKOOL010000199.1:0-9360 GCF_046764065.1 Nocardia sp. NPDC002869 | reverse complement strand
CTGCGCATCGCCGCCCGCGCCCGCGAACTCATCGACCACGGCACCCCCCTGGAAGCGGCATGCCGGATCATCATCCTCGAAGACCAACTCGCCGAGGCCTTGGAAATCAACGCCGAGCTCACCCAGCAGGATTGAGCGCAACCGGCCGCCTCGGGCCGCGAAAGACGCCCGGCCGCCGGGTGGCGGTCACCGGTAGGTCAGATACCGCCGGGCGGGTCGAGTTCGGCCCACACGGTTTTCTCGCCGGCGCGACAGTCGGTTCCCCACCGGGTCGCCAGCTGCGCGACCAGCAGCAGTCCGCGCCCACCCGTGTGGTCGGGCCGGCGGATCCGCGCCTGGCTCCTCCTCCCGCTCCGCGAGCACCTCGCGCCCACTCCGACTGGACACTGCTTACCCCGGTCAACCGGCGGAAACCACACGCCGGCACGCGCAGTCCACCCGGCACTGCGCCTTTTCACAGCCGGACGTATTCGCGGAGTTTGCCCTTGACGTGGTGTCGCTCGTCGCCCAGTCGCAGGCCGAGCGTCGGCAGTTGCTCGGCGATCTGAATATCGGTCAGCGGCGCGGTGAGCGGGACGTCGGCGTAACCGCGGTCGTCGGTGCGCCACTGCCCGCCGGGACTGACACCGCGGACACGGGCCACCACACCATCGACGACGTAGACGACGGCCTTGAGCTTCCGCCGCCGTGTCGAGGCGATCGGCCACCACTTCCGGTCGGCGTCGAGCTGCACCGCCTCGGACTGCCCGGTTTCACCGTAACGGCGATTGGTGTCGGGATCGACCTTGGTCTTGCTGTTCCGGTAGACGACCAGGGCGCAGTCGCCTTTGTAGGCGCCCAGTTCTCGGTAGAGGGTGGACCGGGCGACCTCGAGGGTCGCCGCGATCTGGTCCACGGTGAGTTTGTCCTCGTCGTACATACGCTGGGCCTGGTCGAGCTGCAGCTGCGACAGAGCACGGGGCCGGCCGCCGACCCGACCGCGGGCTTTCGCGGCGGCCAAACCGTCTTCGGTGCCCTCGACGATGAGTTCGCGGTCGTACTCGGCCACGGCAGCGAGGAAATGAAAGATCAGCCGCCCACCGGGGGTGGAGGTATCGATGCCCTGCTCCAGCACCACGAAGTCGATCCTGTTGTCCCCGAAGTAGCGCATCAGGTCGAGCAGGTGCGCGTGGCTACGGCCGATACGCCGCAACCGGGTGACCACCACCTGGTCTCCGGGGTTCAGTATGTCCACCAGCGCATCGAGCTGCGGCCGGGACGACAGCTTGCCGCTGATCTTCTCGATGAACAGGTTCTCCTCGGCAACGCCGGCGGCGAGCAGAGCATCGGTCTGATGGTCGGTGGACTGATCGCGGGTCGAAACCCGCGCGTACCCGTAGCGGGTCACAGCAGATCGCCGATATCGCCACCGAGCTCGCGGAAGTTCCGGCCGGACAGCTCGTTGAGCAGAGCCGTGTTCCCGGTGCTCATCGCGCAGCGCAGTGCCATGCCCTGCGATACATCGGCGAGCTTGGCCAGGTCGGCCGGGGCGTACCCGTCCGGCTGCATCGACAGTGCGGTCATGCGCTCGCCGAGCAGCCGCAGCTGTCCCGCGGTGCGGAACGAAAAACGACCGAGGTCGTCCATCTGCTCGTCATCCTGTGGCACGAAAAGTCTCCAAACTCACAGACACCGTTTAAGGAACGATGATTTAGGGATTGAGTTATAAGACTCATATTACCTGGAGGTTCCTGTCCGCGTGTGTCATGAACAGGGAGGTTCTTCAGTCCATTGTGATGACGATCGGCCTGATCGATAGCGATGTACTAGATGAGTGACTCCAAGGGGTGTGGTGGGATCTGAGGCCGGAGGTCAGGACAGGGGCCGTCGGGGCAGTTCGTTGGTCCATTCGCGTTGATCGGGGGTGTCAGGGACGGTGAGTCCGCGGGCTTGTTCGAGTCGGTTCCATGCCGTGTCGGGGTCGGTGCCGTTCAGGACGAGGAGCGCGGCGGCAAGCAGCGATGCGCGGCCGATGCCGAAGCGGCAGTGGGTGAGCACGTGTGCGCCGTCGTTCAGTTCCGCTGCGAGGTGCCGCAGGGTCGGCAGCACACTCGCCTGGTCGGGGACTCCGCGGTCGACGATCGGGATGGAAACGAACTGCAGGCCCGCCTCGCGTGCTGTGCACTCTTCGGTTCCGAGGTCACACTCGTAGAGTTCAGCGGCGGTGAGCGCGCAGACCAAGTGGTCGACGCCGGAGGCCTTCAGAGCGGTCATCTCGTCTTCGAGCCACTCTCCGCCGCGCGGCTTGGCCATGATGCTCAGCCGTCCGGGACCGCGATGGTCAACGGCGTAAAAGTTGGGGTGCATGCGCATGTTCATTGCCTCGGGTTGTGGTGGTTGCTTGCAGAAGTCGGCGTCGCGAAGCCAGGCTGATCATGAGAGATTACGGGCAGCAGCGGACGAACTACACCACAAACTCGCCGAACAGCAGGCGCGGGCCACGAGCCGAGCTCGCGGTTTGATACAGACATCCGGGACCGAACGGACTGCTACGGCCCCTAACAATTCGGCGTGACGGGGCGCGTCTCGAACCCTTGGTTTCGAGACATGCTTTCGACCGGGCCGGGGCTCGATCCCGGTGTTGCCCGCCGGGCGACCTTGATGGTTCATCGTTTTCTGAATACAGATTCTGATGTACTGTTTGGGTATGGAGGCCGCTGTTCACACCGACGCCCTGGCCCGCTTCGGGCACGCCCTGTCCGACAGCACCCGCACCAAGATCCTGCTGAGCCTGCGCACCGCGCCCGGGTATCCGGCGGAGCTGGCCGAGCAGATCGGGGTGACCCGCCAGATCCTGTCGAACCATCTCGCGTGCCTGCGCGGCTGCGGTCTGGTGGTCGCGGTCCCCGAAGGCCGGCGCAGCCGCTACGAGCTCGCCGACCCGCGTATCGCCGCGGCCCTGGCCGATCTGCTGAGCCTGGTGCCGGCCGTGGATCCGGCGTGCTGCCCGGATTCCGAATCCGAGGGTTGCTGCTGATGTCGGCGCCGCTGGGCATGCCCTCGTTTCCCCCGGCCGTCGCGGTCTCCGGGCCCCCGGCGCAGCGGCATGCGGTGCCGGCGCGAAGGATCCGCTGGTTCGTCGCCGCGACCACCACCTACAACGTCGTCGAGGCCGTGATCGCGCTATCCGAAGGCGCCCGCGTTTCTTCGACCGCGTTGATCGGGTTCGGCCGGGACTCGGTGATCGAGGTGTCCTCCGCAGCGGCGGTGGCGTGGCAGTTCGCCGGCCACGATCCACAGGCGCGGGAGAAGGTTGCGCTGCGGATCATCGCCTTGTCCTTCTTCGCTCTCGCGGCCTACGTCACCGTGGACTCGATCCGGGCGCCGTTCGGGCTCGGTGAAGCCCAGCACTCCCCGATCGGTATCGGGCTGGCCGCCGCGAGCCTGGTCATCATGCCGATCCTGTCGGCCGCGCAGCGCCGCGCCGGGCGCGAACTCGGATCCGCCTCCGCGGTGGAGGAGAGTCGGGCGTGGCGCGCACAACCGCCGGGCACCTCGATTCGCGACGCCGTTCCCCGCGCACATGTCCCGGCGGGCACGCGGCGCGGTGACCGGATGCGGCGGCGGTGGCCACGTACTGTGGGAACTCACCGCGCTCGGCGCGACCCGGACAGTTCGCGACACGCCAGGGTTGGACTCTGCCCGGTTCTATCGGTCGTGATCGCGGACGACAGCTTGGGAATGTGAATGCGGACATTCGCATATCGAGACGTCGACGAACGGAGGTCGGTACCTATGACGGTGACCGATGACTACCTGGCCAACAACGCGCGCTACGCGGAACAGTTCAGCGGTCCGCTCCCCCTGCCGCCCAGCAAGCACGTCGCGGTGGTCGCCTGCATGGACGCCCGGCTGGACGTCTACCGGATCCTGGGTCTACGGGAGGGCGAGGCGCATGTCATCCGCAACGCGGGCGGGGTGGTGACCGATGACGAGATCCGCTCGCTGGCGATCAGCCAGCGGCTGCTGGGCACCACCGAGATCATCCTGATCCACCACACCGATTGCGGAATGCTCACCTTCACCGATGACGATTTCAAACGCGGCATCCAAGACGAGACGGGTATCAAACCCACCTGGTCGGCCGAGGCCTTCTCCGATCTGAACGAGGATGTGCGGCAGTCGCTCCGGCGAATCGAAACCAGTCCGTTCATCACCAAGACCTCGTCGCTGCGCGGTTTCGTCTTCGATGTCGCCACCGGACGGCTCGACGAAGTCGGCACCTGACCCACCCGGAGCTCCCCGCTCCCGGCCCTGCTCCGTGCCGCGTGCACCGAATGGTGCGCGCGGCACGATTGTTCACAACGCGCTGTTCGCGGCGAGCACCTCGAACGCGGCGTCGGCGCTGCGCCACAACACATCCATCTCCGCGCGCACCGCGGGTTCGGCCGCCGGATCCTGCAGCGCCAGACCGTTGCCGAAGATCACCACATTCGCGCCCAGATCGGCCAGCCGTAACAGCGGTCCGGAGGCCACGCCCGCGCCCAGTACGGCATCGAGCCCCTCCCCGAGGAAGTAGAACCGCCACAGCGGGCCGAGATCGCCGCCGTAGAGTTCGCGGGTGAGATCGACGATCAGCGACCCGTGACTCGCGATCGCGTCGACGATCCGGAAGTGGTCGGGCGCGTTGGCCGCAGTGGCACGGGTGGCGGCGACGGCATTGGACAGGTCAACGGTGAGGTGGGCGTTGTAGCCCGCCATCGCGACTCGGGCCGGCGACAGTTCGCAGCGGTGGGCAAGCCGGAAATAGTGGTTCCACTGGGGTTCGCCGGGCGCGCCGGTGAATTCTGCGTGCACAGTGCGCAGAAACCGCAGCAGCAGATCGAGACTGATGCGATGCGCCCATTCCGGGTCGTCGAAGGCGGCCGGATCGCGTTGCAACGGCATCACCGCGGCCTGTTCGACCGCGTCGAGTCCCAGAGCGAGCAGTCCACGCCGATCCCGGTGCGCCACCAGGATCTCGGTGATCCGCCGATTCCGTTCGACCGCCCGTTCCAGCCGGTCCAGCGACGAACCGGAGTTCTCGTCGTAATTCGCGGACGTATCGGACAGTTCGACGATCTCGGTGAGTTCCGCGGCCGACAACGCTGTGCCGCAGGCAGTATCCAGCTCGGACGCCGCGGCGCGCCCCCCACCGGCCAGCGCGGCCACATCGACCAGGAACACGGTCGCGAAGACGAGGATGAGGTATCTCGACCGCACCGGCCGCTGGCTGGACATACCTGTTTCGCTTTCACTCGGCGGACGACTGAGCCGTGAAACCGGCCATATGCGATAGATCCGGAACAGCGGTGTTCGGGCGAGCCGCCCTGCCGGGCGCGCCCCGAGCCTAGCCCAGCCGCCGCCGCGAGCCGCCCTCCCACCCGTGGGAGCGGCCGGTCGGCCTGCCGCGGAACGCGCGCCGGTAGGCCGCGGGGGTGGTGCCGAGCAGCGTGTGGAACCGGCGCCGCAGATTGGTGGCGGAGGTCAGCCCGACCCGGGCGGCGATCGCCTCGACGGGCAGATCGGTCTCCTCGAGCAGCCGGCGCGCCGCGGTGACCCGCTGGGTCAGCAGCCAGCGCCCCGGGCTGGTACCGAGTTGATCTTCGAATCGGCGGGCCAGGGTGCGCGGCGAGACCCCCGCCCGGCCGGCCAGATCGGACAGTGTGAGGGGCCGATCGAGGTGGGCGATGCTCCAGTGCAGCAGAGCGGCGACGGACTCACCGGTGGCGTGCGGGGTGACCGGCGCCGGGACGAACTGGGCCTGCCCGCCCTCCCGGTGCGGTGGCATGACCATGTGCCGGGCGAGTTCGGACGCATACAACGCGCCGTGATCGCTGCGCACCAGATGCAGGCACAGATCGATACCGGCGCCCGCCCCCGCGCTGGTGGCGATATCCCCGTGGTCCACATACAGCACACCGGGGTCCACCTGCACCCGGGGGAAGCGAGCACGCAGTTCGCCGGTGCGCGCCCAGTGGGTCGTCGCGGTCCGGCCGTCGAGCAGGCCGGTCTGTGCCAGAGCGAACGCGCCGGTGCAGATCGACACCAGCCGCGCTCCCCGCGCGGCGGCCGCGCGCAACGCCTCCAGCACGGCGGGTGACATCTCCGCGGTGAACGGCAGCCAGCCGGGGATCACGACCGTATCCGCGGTCGCCAGGGCCCCGAGGCCCGCCGGCACCCGCATCGTGTACCCGGCGGTGGTCGTGACCTCGCCCGGATATTCGGTACAGACCAGGAAGTCATAACGGCCGGGCAGCCCCTCGCGCGGCGTACCGAAGACTTCCGCCACACACCCGAGTTCGAACGGGGTATCCCGAGGGCTGATCACCCTCCCCGTCAGCGGGACGCGATCAGTTCCAGCGTCTCCTCCAGGACGGTGAGCGGAACCGCACTCGGGACCAGGATGAACTCGTCCAGCCCGGCTTCCTCGGCGGCGTCCAGCGTGCGGTGTAGCGCCGCGGCGTCGTAGGTCTTCATCGAGGAAGCCGCTCCCGCGGCCGCCTCGCCACCGAGGAAACCCAGGTACTCCGCGGTGAAATCGCGCAGAACCTCCTCGGGCCCGGGCACACCGAGCGCGTAGAAACACCCGCTCACCAGGCGCGGCGCGTCCCGGCCCGCCTCGGCCCAGGCGCGACGCGCGGCCTCGGCGGACCAGCGGATCTCGGCGGGCACCCCGCCCACGCTGAACGCCACGACGCCGTCGGCCCACCGGGCGGCGCGCGCGAGCGATCTCGGGCCGAGGGCGCCGGCGAGCACGGGCGGGCCGCCGGGCTGCACGCAGGGCGGCCCGAGCGGATCACCTCCGGCGACGGCCGGTACCCCGGCCCACAGCGCGCGCAATTCGGCGACCGCGCGATCCAGCCGATCGTGGCGGCGCTCGAATCCCGCACCGAGACTGCGATAGTCGTCGCCACGGCCCCCGACGCCCACGCCGAGAGCGAAGCGTCCCGCGGACAGCACATCGATCGTCGCGGCCTGTTTGGCGACCAACGCCGCCGGATGGGCCGGCAGCACCGACAGATTCGCGAAGATCCGCACCCGTTCGGTGACCGCGGCGGCCGCGGCGAGGGTCGTCCACATCTCCTGATTGTGGAAGGTCATCCGCTCGCCGCACGAGATACTGGCGACGGGCCCCTGCTCGGCGAGCCGGCACCAATCGACGGTGGCCGCCCGGTCGTAGCCGCGGCACATGGTGGGTAGTGCGATCCCGATATCCATCGCCCCAGCATTGGGCAACCGAGCCCGCTTAGCAAGAACAGGTTCTAGTTTTCGCCGACCCGGAGCCGACCTGGCTAGCCCCCGCCACCACAGCCACCACCCCCGCCACCACAGCCACCACCCCCACCGCAGCCGCTGTCCCCACCGCCGCCCCCGCTTCCGATGTACCAGCCGCCCGCCGCGGCCGCACCGGTGGCACCCCGTCGGCGGGCGGCACGCAGCGGAGCCCGGCCCTGCCGGAACCTGCGCACCGCGGCCGTGACGGCCAGCACCACCCCGAGCGCGAAGAACCAGCCGCCCACCCCGAATCCGAAGAGGTCGGTCAGCACGAGGCCGACGAGAACTGCCGAAGCAGCAGATAGGAAAAGCACGATACCTCCCCGAGTGGTCGATCCACCTCAGAAGAGGTTACCCCGCAGCAGATCTCGGTGAACTTCTCCGACGCCACAGAATTCCGCGGTGGACTCCGTGCGAGCCGCCATCGATCGGCACCTCGGCTCGTCTCCCCATCGGGGATTGTCCCGGAGATGCCTCCTCCACCCGGGCCGCGCACGCTCGCCCGATCGGGCGTCCCGGGCGCCCGAGCGCTCGGGACGCGGGTAGGGTGAACGCGAAAGTCGGCAAGGACGGCGGGCGCGCGTGATGCCGATCCGTCGGCCGGTGAAGCGACACCCGTGCACAGATCGGTGAGGAAATGACGGCGAACGCCGCCACACATGATGTTCCTGTCGACCGGATCGAGGCCGCCGCGCCTTCCGAGACCCCGGCCCGCACCGCACGCCACAGCGACTACGCGGTGCTGCTGCGGCAGGTGCGCGACGCGGGTCTGCTGGACCGGCGCCCCCGGTACTACCTCTGGAAGGGCGGGGCCGCACTGCTGGCACTGGCCGCCGGATGGACCGCGTTCGTCCTGATCGGCGACTCGTGGTGGCAGCTGGCCACGGCCGCCTTCCTCGCCGCGCTCTTCGCTCAGTTCGCCTTTCTCGGCCACGACGCGGGGCACCGGCAGATCGCCGGCAGCCGGCGGGCGGACTATCTGCTCGGCACGATTTTCGGCAATCTCGCCATCGGCGTGAGCATCGGCTGGTGGACGAGCAACCACAACCGTCACCACGCGCATCCCAATACCGAGGACGCCGATCCCGACATCATGGGTGTGCTGGCGCATTCGAGTGTCCGGGCGCGCGCCGGCCGCGGCCTGCGCCGGGTGATCTTCCGCTACCAGGGTTGGCTCTTCTTCCCGATGCTGCTCCTGGAGGGCCTCAGCCTGCACTTCTCGAGTGTCCGGGCGATCGTGCGGCGCGATATCCCCCGGCGCGGCTTAGAGGCCGCGCTACTGGCCGCGCACGCCGTGGGCTACCTCACCGTCGTCTTCCTGGTGCTCCCACCACTGCACGCACTCGGCTTCATCGCCGTGCAGCAGGGTCTGTTCGGGCTCTACATGGGAACCACGTTCGCGCCCAACCACAAGGGTATGGCGGTACTCCCGGCCGGCGATACGACGGACTATCTGCGCCGCCAGGTCCTCACCTCCCGCAACGTCCGCGGCGGAGTCGTGATCGATACCGCCTTCGGTGGCCTCAACTACCAGATCGAACACCATCTGTTCCCCTCCATGCCCCGGCCGAACCTGCGGCGGGCCCGGCCGATCGTCGCGAAATACTGCGCGGAGATCAGCGTGCCCTACTGCGAGACGGGCCTGTTCGATTCCTATGCCCAGGCCCTCGGACACCTGCACACTGTCGGCCGGGCGGCCGGACCCGAGCGGTCCGGATAGCCGGCGACCCGCACGAGCGGCCGCTTCCGGCTCGGGGCGGTATTTCAGCGGGACCGTGGTCCGGCGGTGACGGGTAGGGCGGTCAGGCCGTGCAGTATACCGCCTGGTCCGGGTGTTCGAGCAGCGCGACCAGGCCGTTGGCGAGTAACCCGGTGGTGGTCTCGAACCCCGCGGCAAACAGCAGGGCCGCCATGGTGATCAGTTCGTCGTCGTCCACACGCGCGCCGTCGGCGGCCGGGACGGCCAGGGCCGACAGCAGGTCGTCGCGCGGTTCCCGGCGCCGCCGCGCGGCCAGATCGCGCAGATAGTCGCTGATCTCGGCGGCCGCGTCGCCGGCTCCGGCG
>NZ_JBKOOL010000198.1:0-9428 GCF_046764065.1 Nocardia sp. NPDC002869 | reverse complement strand
CCCAGGTGGAGCATCTGGTGGAACCCGGCGATGGTGATCCGGCCGGCCGCGGCCGCGGGCGGGTTGAAGTTGCGGGCGCTCGCGCGATAGACGAGATTGCCGTGCCGGTCGCCCTTCCAGGCGTGGACCAGCGCGTAATCGGTGACGATCCCCCGCTCGAGCACATAGGTGACGCCGTCGAACACCCGGGTCTCCTTCGGCGGGGAGGCCACCGCGATCCCACCCGCGCCGTCGTAGCGCAGCGGAAGTCCGCCCTCGGCGACCTGGGTTCCGACCCCGGCTGGGGTGAAGAACGCCGGAATACCGGCGCCCCCGGCCCGCATCCGCTCGGCGAGGGTGCCCTGCGGGGTCAGCTCGACCTCGAGTTCGCCGGACAGGTACTGGCGGGCGAATTCCTCGTTGGCGCCGACGTAGGAGCTGATGGTGCGGCGGATGCGGTGCGCCGCGAGCAGTACGCCGAGACCGAAGCCGTTGGTGCCGCAGTTGTTGCTGACGACCTCCAGGTCGGTGGCGCCCTGTTCGAGCAGCGCGTTGATCAATATTTCCGGGATCCCGACCAGTCCGAATCCGCCGACGGCCAGCGACGCGCCGTCGGGGATATCGGCGACCGCTTCGGCGGCTGTGGCAATGACTTTGTCCATCACGCGGTCCACAGTAACCAGATTTGTGCGGAATGTGAACTCATGTGCGTATAGTGAACCCAGCGGCGGCGATTGATCCGGCCCAAACCGGACCCTATGCTGTTCGCATCCCGTAGCAATGTCCACATCCCGAACGCGAGGTCGCGCATGCTCCCACTGCCCCCGCGGTACCGCGGTATCGACAAGGACGAGGAAGCACCGCTCGACTTCGCCGATTACCGCACCACCGCCCTCCGTCACCCGAAACAGCCGCTGATCCTGCTCCCCCAGCGACTCGGCGAGCTCACCGGTCCGGTGCTCGGCGAAGGACGGATCACCGAGGCGGACGCCGACCTGACGCTGGCCCGCGGCGGCGAGGCGATCGGGCAGCGCATCGTCGTCCACGGCCGGGTCCTCGACAGCGACCGCAAACCGGTACCGAACACCCTGGTCGAGGTCTGGCAGGCCAATGCCGCCGGGCGCTACCGGCACCAGGGCGACCAATGGCCGGCCCCGCTGGACCCGCATTTCGACGGCGTCGGCCGGGTACTCACCGACAGCGACGGGCACTACTCGTTCACCACGATCAAGCCGGGCATCTATCCGTGGCGCAACCACCACAACGCATGGCGCCCCGCCCATATCCATTTCTCGCTGTTCGGGCGCGCCTTCACCCAGCGCCTGGTCACCCAGATGTATTTTCCGGACGACCCGATGTTCTTCCAGGACCCGATCTACAACTCGGTCCCCGACGGCGCCCGCCAGCGCATGGTGAGCGCATTCGACTACGAGGCCACCACCGACAACTGGGCGGTGGGCTACCGGTTCGACATCGTGCTGCGCGGCCGCGACGCGACCCCGTTCGAGGAGGACGACGACCACGATGAATGACACCGATTTCGCCCCCCGCTATCCGGTGACCACCGGCGATTTCACCACGGTGGAGTTCGGCCCCACCCCGTCGCAGACCGTGGGCCCCTTCCTCCATATCGGACTGCCCTGGCCGGACGGCCCCGACGTGGTGGCCCCCGGCACGGACGGTGCCATCACCGTCACAGTGACGGTGAGCGACGGGAGCCGGACCCCGATCGCGGACGCGCTCGTGGAGGTCTGGCAAGCCAATCGCGAGGGCGTATTCCAGCATCCGGACGACCCGCGCCCGCAGACCGACCCCGGGTTCCGCGGATTCGGCCGGTGCCCTGCCGACGCGACCGGTACCGTCCGGTTCACCACGGTGAAACCCGGGGCCCTGGTCGGCGACGGAGAAACCGAAGCGCCGCATCTGAACGTGTCGATCTTCGCGCGCGGCATGCTCAACCGGCTGGCCACCCGGCTCTACTTCGCCGACGAAGAGTCCGCCAACGCCGCCGATCCCGTCCTGTCCGCACTCCCGGCGGCCCAGCGGCACAAGCTGATCGCCACCACCACCGCCGAGGGTTACCACCTCGACATCGTCGTTCAGGACGCCGATCCGGACGGCGCCGAGACGCCGTTCTTCCACTTCTAGGAGATCCGAGTGCCGCGTGGGGAGCTGTTCGATCCGCTTTTCGGGGCGGCCGAGCTCGGCGCCACCCTGTCCGACCGCGCCTGGATCACCGCACTGATCCAGGTCGAGTGCGCATTGGCCCGCGCCCAGGCAGCCACAGGGGTGCTCGACGAGCACTACGCGGCCGCCATCGATGCCGCCGGACCGGAACTGGCCGAGCGACTGGACCCCGAGCAGCTCGGCAGCGCCGCGGTGGCCGGCGGTAACCCGGTCATTCCGCTCGTCGGTGAACTGCGCCGGGCCTGCGCGGCGGCGAACGTGCCACCTGCAGCCGTCCACAAGGGCGCCACCAGCCAGGACATCCTCGACAACGCCCTCTCGCTGCTGGCCCAGCGAGCCGGCACGCTGGTCGTCGACGACCTGCGTGCCGCGGCGGACTCCGCCGCGACCCTGGCCCGCGATCACCGGGACACCCCGATGGCCGCGCGCACCCTCGGTCAGCAGGCACTGCCCACCACCTTCGGTGCGCTGGCGGCCGGCTGGTGTGCCGCCCTCGACCGGGCGGCGGGCTCGGTCACCGCCGCGCTGGCCGACCTGCCGGTCCAGTTCGGCGGTGCCGCGGGGACTCTCGCGGCGCTGTATCCGCACGGCCCAGCGGTCGCCGACGCGCTCGCGGCGGAACTGGGGCTGGCGCCGCAGCGGGTGCCGTGGCACACCGACCGCACACCTCTTGCCGAACTCGCCACCGCCCTGGGGGTGGCCGCCGGCGCGGTGAGCAAGATCGCCACCGATATCGTGGCGCTGTCCGCGACCGAACTCGGTGAGGTCAGCGAGGATTCGCCCGGCGGTTCGTCGGCGATGCCCCATAAACGGAACTCGGTGGCCGCGATCACCGCGCGCGCCGCGGCCCGGCGTGTCCCCGGCCTGGTCGCGACCACGCTCGGCGCGATGGACCATGAAATGCAGCGTGCCGCCGGTGCCTGGCACGCCGAATGGGAAACCGTCACCGAACTGCTCCGCCTCAGCGGCGGCGCCGCCCACCGGCTCGCCCAGAGCCTGGCCGGGCTGCGGGTCGATCCCGCGGCGATGTCGCGCAATCTCGCGGTCACCGGCGGGTTGTTGCTGGCCGAGCGGGTGACCGCGGCACTGTCCGAACACACCGAGCGGGCGCGCGAGATCGTCACCGCCGCGGCCACCGCCGACCCGCCGGCATTTGACAGCGACCCCGAGATCGTCGAATACCTGGGCGCGGACCGGGTCCGGGAACTGCTGGACCCCGCCGGATATCTGGGTCACGCGGCCGATTTCGTCACGCGGGTCCTCGACGAACGCGGTGACGAGGTCGGTGGTCCGGCCACCCACGAAACCGCCGGGCCACAGTGACCCGGGGACACGACCGAGAACGAACCGAACGGAACAGGTGATATGGCGTCGACCGCAGCAGATCCGACCACGAGCGTCGAACTCTCCTACCGGGCTTTCGGCCCCACCGGTGACGCCCCGACCGTCGTCCTGCTGGGCTCGCTCGGTTCGGACCGGGCGATGTGGGACCCGCAGATCGCCGCGCTGGCCGCCGGCCACGAGGTACTCGCCGTCGAGCTGCGCGGGCACGGCGAATCCCCCGCTCCGGCAGGCGATTACACCGTCGCCGAACTCGCCGGTGATGTACTCGCGCTGCTGGACCGGCTGGGCCGCGACGCGGTGCACCTGGTCGGGTTGTCGCTGGGCGGTGCAGTCGCTCAGCGGATCGCCGCCTACCATCCCACCCGGGTCCACACCCTGACCCTGCTTTGCACCGCCGCGAAATTCGGTACCCCGCAGGCCTGGCTCGACCGGGCCGCCGCGGTACGCGCCGAGGGCACCGGATCTCTCGCCGAGGCCGTGGTGGACCGCTGGTTCACCGCCGGCCTCGCCGCCCGGGACCCCGAACTCATCGCCCGTAGCCGGGCTATGGTCGCCGCCACGCCGGACGCGGGCTACGCCGCCTGCTGTGTCGCCCTCGCGCAGTGGGACGGGCGCCCCGATCTCGCCCGGATCACCGCCCCCACCCTGGTGATCGCCGGCGCCCAGGACCCGGCCACCACACCCGGCGATATGCGCGCCCTCGCCGACGGGATCGCGAATTCCGTACTGCACGTGCTCGATCCCGCCGCCCACCTGGCCAATGTCGAACAGGCCGGAGAGGTGTCGGCGCTGATCACCGCGCATATCGCCGGCCGGCGCGAACGCACCGCGGCATTCGAGCGGGGGATGCGGACGCGGCGCGCGGTGCTCGGGGACGCCCATGTCGACCGCGCCGTGGCCGGAACCACCGAATTCACCGAGCCGTTCCAGGATTTCATCACCCGCACCGCCTGGGGCGATATCTGGAGCCGGCCCGGCCTGGATCAGCACACCCGGCGGCTGCTCACCCTCGCTGTACTCACCGCCGTGGGCAACACCCACGAGCTCGATATGCACATCCGCGCGGCACTGCGGGCCGGGCTCGAGCCGGCCGAGCTCGCCGAGGTGTTCCTGCACACCGCGGTCTACGCGGGTGTGCCGAACAGTAACCTCGCCTTCGGACTCGGCAAGGCGGCACTGGCCGACGGTGTCGGGTCCCGCCCGGCCGACGACACCGCGGCCGGACCCGCCGACGAGGAAACACATCGACCATGACCGAACCCTCACCGGACTACGTGCAGTCGCTGGGCCGCGGCCTCGCCGTGATCCGCTCCTTCGACGCCGGCCATCCCCGGCGCACGCTCAGCGAGGTCGCCAAGGCCACCGACCTGACCCGGGCGACCGCGCGCCGCTTCCTGTTGACCCTGGTGGAACTGGGCTACGTGCGCACCGACGGCTCACTGTTCTGGCTCACCCCCCGCGTACTGGAACTCGGCTACAGCTATCTGTCGAGTCTGAGCCTGCCCGAGGTCGCCGGGCCCCATCTGGAGAGCCTCGCCAACCAGGTACACGAATCGACCTCGGTCTCCATCCTCGACGGTGAGGACATCGTCTATGTGGCCCGCGTACCGGTCAGCCGCATCATGACCGTCTCGATCACCATCGGGACGCGCTTCCCCGCCTACAGCACCTCGATGGGCCGGGTACTACTGGCCGGGCTCTCCGAGTCGGTGTTCGAGGAGTACCTCGCGAAAGTCGGCCTCACCCCGCTCACCGACCGCACCGTCCTCACCGCCGACGAACTGCGCGAACAGGTACGCCGCACCCGAGAATCCGGTTACTGCCTGGTCGACCAGGAACTCGAGCAGGGGTTGCGCTCGATGGCCGCCCCCATCCGCGACCACACCGGCACGGTGTGCGCCGCGGTGAACATCTCCACCCACGCCGCCCGGTACACCACCGAGAGCGTCCGGGCCGACCTGCTGCCCCCGCTGCTGGCCACGGCCGCAGCCATCAGCACCGATCTCGCGCAGGTACAGAACCGCGCCTGAATACGACGAAGGAATGCCATGATCGACGCCGTCATCTGCGAACCCCTGCGCACCCCGGTGGGCCGGTTCGGTGGGGTGTTCAAAGATGTCGCCCCGGAAACCCTGGCCGCCGGCCTGATCACCGAACTCCTCGACCGCACCGGCCTGTCCGCGGACCAGATCGACGACGTCGTCCTCGGCCAGGCCTCCCCCAACGGCGAGGCGCCGGCGATCGGCCGGGTCGCGGCGCTGGACGCCGGGCTCGGCGTCGCGGTGCCCGGCCTGCAGGTCGACCGGCGCTGCGGCTCGGGACTACAGGCCGTCCTGCAGGCGTGTATGCAGGTCGCCACCGGTGGCAGCGACCTGGTGCTGGCCGGCGGTACCGAATCCATGAGCAAAGCGGAGTTCTACACCACCGATATGCGCTGGGGCGTCAAAGGCGACGGTATAGCCCTGAACGACCGGCTGGCCCGGGCCCGGGTCAGTGCGGGCGGCAGCAATTTCCCGGTCCCGGGCGGCATGATCGAAACCGCGGAGAATCTACGCGCCGAATACTCCATCGGCCGGGCGGAGCAGGACGCGCTGGCGGTGCAGTCGCACCAGCGGGCCGTCGCCGCCCAGCAGACCGGCCGCTTCGCCGACGAGATCGTCGGGGTGGCGGTGCCACAGCGGAAATCGGACCCGATCCTGGTCGACACCGACGAACACCCCCGCGCCGACACCACCGTGGAAGCCCTGGCGAAACTGCGTCCGATCCGCGGCGGTGTCGATCCCGACGCCACCGTGACCGCCGGTAACGCCAGCGGTCAGAACGACGGGGCCGCGCTCTGTATCGTCACCACCGCCGCGCGCGCCCGCGCCCTGGGCCTGCGGCCACTCGCCCGCCTCGCCTCCTGGGCCGTGGCCGGAGTACCGCCGCGCACCATGGGCATCGGCCCGGTTCCGGCGACCGAGAAGGCTTTGGCGCGATTGGGTCTGACGCTCGACGATATGTCGGTCATCGAGCTGAACGAGGCATTCGCGGCGCAGACCCTCGCAGTCCTGCGCAACTGGAAGATCGAGCCCGACGACGAACGTCTCAACCCCAACGGTTCGGGAATCTCCCTGGGTCACCCGGTGGGCGCCACCGGCGCCCGCATCCTCGCGACCCTGTTGCGCGAACTGGACCGCCGCGAGGGCCGCTACGGCCTGGAGACCATGTGCATCGGCGGTGGGCAGGGACTGGCGGCGGTTTTCGAACGCATCGTCTAGGGGATCCACGCAACAGACAGATCCCGAGGATCGGACAACCTGTACGCCGGGGCCGGCCCGGCATCGGTCCAGGGTCGTGGGAGGACCACCCGGCGGATGGCCGCGCGGCAACCGTGCCCCCCTTCCGGCCCGTCCTCACGGATGCACCCCGATCGATACGCTTATGCCGGTGTGGCGGCGGCCGCCGTACCTCTCCCCGCCGGAGATTCCCCCGCATTATTGGATGGCGCACCAGTAGTTACACCTGGTCAGCGAGCCGACTGCCCGCAGCCCACGGCCATGTTCGCGAGATCTAAGTGCACAGCTCGGAAGGGTCCCGGCAGCGCCCGATCGGGTGCAGGCCGACAAAGCGGTTTCGCGTGGTCGGCTACTCCTGCCTATGACCCGGTATCAACCTGACGGCACGGTGATCTCTTCGGGTGAGCGGTCCGGCCTCAGTCCGCGGAAGCTGGGATGGCGCAGGACTCCGTCGCCTGTGATCTCGCGATATTCCACGTCGGCGACCAGAACCGGATCGACCCACCGGGCGACCTTGGAGACCGTGGCCGGCACGGCCCCGAGCGGACTGGTCGGCCGAGCGATCCTGTCCAGGGCGGCTCGCAGTTCCCGGCGATCAGCCATTGTGAACCCTGTCCCGACACTGCCGATGAACCGCAGGTCGGGACCGTTCTCGTGTGCGCCGAGCACCAGCGATCCGAGCGTATCGACGAAGGCACCGTTGCCGGGTAGCCAGGCTACGATCACCCCCTCGGCAGTCCGGCGCAGAGCCGACTTGATCCAGTCACGGCTGCGGGTGCCGGGCCGATACCTGGAGTCGGCGCGCTTGCTCACGATCCCTTCGAGTCCGGCCTGCGCCGCGGCTGCCAGCAGATGTTCGGGGTCGAGACCGGTCCAGAACGGTGGCACGCCGATCAGTCCGCCCTCGAGAGCGAGGTCATCGAGTAACTCGCGGCGCGCGAGATAGGGCTTGTCCATCGTTGAGACCGCGTCGACGAACAGGACGTCGAACACCACGTATTCAACGCGGACCCCGGCGAGTCGCGCGTTGGTGGGCTTGGAATGCATACGCTGCTGAAGCCTGGCGAAGTCCGGGGCTCCGGTAGCGGGGTCCGGTGCGACGATCTCACCGTCGAGGACTAGGCCGTTGTTGAGCTCTGCGGTAGCCGTCGACAATGCCCCGGCGAGGTCGGGATAGAACTCGGTAGCCTCGCGCAGGTTCCTACTCCACAATCGGCAACCTTCTTCACCGCAGCGAGACACTGCCCGCTGCCCATCCCATTTCATCTCGTAACACCAGTTCAGAGACGGGTCGGGGGGACTTCCCGACATCGCCAGCATCGGAGCCGGTATGTGCGCCACCCCCTCCTGAGCGTACTAGTAGCAAACTCTGCTGGTGCCCGACGAACGCGGCCGGATCGGTCCGTGTATCCGGTGCTCCACTCGATGCCGGCGCAAACTGCTGGCGTTTGGTGTCGATATGGCGCAGCGTCTGTTGCAGGGCTTCGACCTCGCCCAGCCACTGTCGCTCGTGGGCTTGGTCGAGCCGGTCGCGGGCATTGGCAGCCATGTCGTCCAAGCGTGGTAGCTGGGCGCGGTCCAAACGCAGAAAGGGGCAACGCACGCAGGCATGCTCGTGGATGCATGGGGTGCCGTAGGATCTCCTGTGCTGGCAAGCCGGCGACGCTGACGGTCCCGTGTACGCCTACGAGCGCAGCGAGGAACCCGGCCAGTCCTGGGATATAGAGCGCGTGCGTGCATGAACAGGTACACACTTCGGCAGAAGCGTGCACCCGCTCGGTTGCGCGCTCATCGGCATAGACGTTTCCACGGCACAGTCGATCTCGCCCGCGACCGCTCGCCCTGCGGCATTACCGCTCACTCGCCCCACCTGGAGTCCGCTAGAACGGATGCGATCCAGAACGACTTTCGTCGACGAAGGGATGCGTCTTGACGACAGCAGGAATCGCGGTCCCCCAGCTGATCGGTTCCGCCGCACGTACCCTCCCGCTATGGGAGCTGAGCATGGGCCGCTCAGATCGGTAGCCGGCCGCGGCGGATCTGATCGCGGGTGGCGGCTTCCACCACCAGCACGCCGGTGCCCTCGACGCGGGTGTGCGGCCCCAAGGTCTCCAGGCCGACCGACAGCCGCCAGGCCGCGGCGTCGGCGCCGTACTCCCATTCGGTCTCGAATTCCTGGCTCATGGGGTGGAATTCGACTGCGGTGTCCAGCTTTTCGGGCGGCAGCGGGTCCTTGCCGAAGCGGGCGCGCAAGGCATTCAGGTCGGGCTTGTAGATACGCCTGCGGGGTTCGCCGCGCGGGTGTCCCCGGCGGTGATCGTGGGCGGCCAGCCATGCGCGCAGGTCTTCGAGTGATGTTGGGGCGGCGGGCCTTTCGTCATGATCGAAATCGATCTTCCCGTCGCCGCTGCTCGTGTGGATGAGGATGGCGTCGTTCTCGGCGATGCACCATTCGCTGTAGTAGCCGTGACCGTCGTCGGCGCGGCTGTAGTAGTGGGCCGCGCCGAATCGGCGGCTCAGAGCTCGCAGATACTGGTAGCGCTCCTCGCCGTATTTGTGCGTCAGGGTCGAATACGGGTTCGGCATCACCAGGGTCCATCCGTCCAGGACCGGCGAAACGAAGATCTCTGGGCTCAGCCC
>NZ_JBKOOL010000197.1:0-9623 GCF_046764065.1 Nocardia sp. NPDC002869 | reverse complement strand
GTCAACACGCTGGTGTTGCGGACGAATGTCGGTTCCGGTGAATCGTTCGCCGCGCTGGTGGACCGCGCTCGACAGGTCGATCTGGACGCGTTCGGTAATGCCGATGTGCCGTTCGAGCGGCTGGTGGATCTGCTGGCGCCGGAGCGTTCGCAGGCGCGTAATCCGTTGTTCCAGGTGGCGCTGTCGTTCCAGAACCAGGAGGCGCCGGCGCTGGACCTGGCCGGGCTGACCGTCGCCGGGGTGGAGATCGCCGACGATGTGGCGCGCTTCGACCTCCAGTTCTCACTGGCCGAAAACGGTTCGGGCGGTCTGGAACTGGTGTTGAACTACGCCACCGAACTGTTCGACGAAGCCACCGCAACCACGATGATCACCCGGTTCCAGCGGTTGCTGTCGGCGGTCGCCGCCGACCCGGACGCGGTGCTCGGTGATCTCGAACTCCTCGATCCGAGTGAACGACGCGAGGTCCTGTCCCGCACGGGTGGTGCGGCCGTGCCGGTGTCGACGTTGCCGGAGTTGCTGGCCGCGGCGGTGGCGGTGGATCCGTCGGCGCCGGCGGTGGTGTTCGAGGGTGTGCGCTATTCCTATGGTGAGTTCGACGAGCGGTCGAACCGGTTGGCGCAGGTGTTGATCGAGCGGTGCCTGGGTGCCGAGGATCTGGTGGCGGTGGCAGTGCCGCGGTCGGCGGATTCGGTGCTGGCGGAGTGGGCTGTCACCAAGTCGGGTGCGGCATTCGTGCCGATCGATCCGACCTATCCGGCGGACCGTATTGCGCATATGTTGACCGACTCCGGTGCCGCGGTGGGTATCACGGTGTCGAGTGTGCGGGCGGATCTGCCGGATTCGGTGGATTGGCTGGTGCTCGACGAGCTGGCTTTGGATACGTATCCGGCCGATCCGATCACCGATGCGGATCGGGTGTGGCCGTTGACCCCGGCGAACACGGCGTACGTCATCTACACGTCGGGTTCGACGGGTCTGCCCAAGGGTGTGGTGGTCACCCATGCCGGTTTGGCGAATTTCAGTGCCGAACAGGTCGAGCGCTACCGGTTGACCCCGGGTTCGCGGGCGTTGGCTTTCGCTTCGCCGAGCTTCGATGCCTCGATCCTGGAGTTGCTGCTGGCGGTGGGTTCGGCGGGTGCTCTCGTGGTGGTGCCGACCGGTACCTATGGTGGTGCCGAACTGGGTGAGTTGATCGCCGGTGAGGGTGTGACGGTCGGTTTGATCACGCCGTCGGTGCTGGCTTCGCTGGATCCGGCGGATCTTGCCGGGATGGAAGTGATCATCGCCGGTGGTGAGGCAATTTCGGCGGATCTGGTGGCGAAGTGGTCGACCACGCCGGAGGGTGGGGTGGCGCGTCGCTTCCACAATGCTTATGGTCCGACCGAGGCGACGGTGGCCACGAATATCAGTGGTGTGCTGCAGGCCGGTGATCGGGTCACCATCGGTGGCCCGGTGCGAGGCATGCGGACTCTGGTGCTCGATGATCGTCTCAATCCGGTGCCCGAGGGTGTCGCGGGTGAGCTGTATGTCGGTGGTATCCAGCTGGCCCGCGGCTATCACGCCCGGCCCGGTTTGACTGCTGAGCGGTTCGTTGCCGACCCCTATGGTGAGCCCGGGGCCCGGCTCTATCGCACGGGTGATGTGGTGCGGTGGCGTCGTGACGCCGCGGGTGATCCCGTGGTGGAGTATGTGGGTCGTAATGATTTCCAGGTCAAGGTTCGTGGTTTCCGTATCGAGCTGGGTGAGATCGACGCGGCGTTGACCGCGCACGACACCGTCGACTTCGCCGTCACGACCGGACACAAGAGCGCCGCGGGCGCGGTCTCGCTGGTGTCCTACGTCGTGGCCGCGGCCGGTGCCACGGTGGATGTCACCGCGCTGACCGGGTACGTCGCCGAGCGGCTGCCCGACTACATGGTGCCGGCGGCCGTCATGGTCATCGACCGGATCCCACTGACCCCCGCCGGGAAGCTGGACCGCAAGGCGCTGCCCGAACCGGTGTTCCAGGCGCGTACTGCCTTCCGCGGGCCGCGTACGCCGGTCGAGCAGATCATCGCGGAGGTTTTCGCCGAGGTTCTGGGTGTGGACCGGGTCGGTGTGGACGATTCGTTCTTCGCCCTCGGCGGCGACAGCATCGTGTCCATTCAGCTGGTGTCCCGCGCGAAGACCCGCGGCGTGGTGTTCAGCCCGCGGCACGTCTTCGAACAGCGGACGGTGGCCGGGCTGGCCGCTGTCGCCGAATCCGCGGACGCCGACAGTGTGACGCGTACGCTCGTCGAGCTGCCGGGCGGCGGCGTCGGCACCATGCCGCTGACGCCGATCGTGCGGTTCATGGCCGAACGGCCCGGTTCCTTCGGGCGTTTCCACCAGCTCATCACCCTGGACCTCCCGGTCGGCATCGACCGGGAGACCATTGCCGCCGTGGTGGGCCCGGTGGTCGACCGGCACGATATGTTGCGGTCGCGGCTGTACGCCGCCGACGGCGACTGGATCGTGGAAACGGGCGCACCGGGTAGCGTCGATGTGGACGCGCTGATCGACCACACCGTGTTCGACGGCGCCCTCACCGGCCCCGAACTGTCCGAGATCGCCACGGCCGCAGTCGATTCCGCACTCGATCGGCTCGACCCCGAGCGCGGTGTGGTGGTCCGGTTCGTCTGGCTGGAACCTGATACCGGCGCGCGGGCCGGCCACCTGGTGGTCATCGTGCACCACCTCGCGGTCGACGGCGTGTCGTGGCGTGTCCTGGTGCCCGATCTGGTGTTGTCCGCGGTCGCGCGCAGCGCCGGCCAGCTCCCCGAGCTGCCCGCGCCGGTCACCTCCATGCGGACCTGGGCGCACGCGCTCGAGCAGAACGCGCACAGCGCGGAGCGGCTCGCGGAACTGGAGTACTGGCGGACCGTTGCCGGCACCGCCGACCCGCTGCTCACCGAGCGCCGGATGGATCCCGCGGTGGATACCGCCGGAGTCGTCGCGGTACACGCGGTGCAGGTATCGCCGGAGGTCACCCAGACCCTGCTCACCACTGTTCCGGCGCTGTTCCACGGTGGTGTGAACGACGGTCTGCTCACCGCACTCGTCCTGGCGACCGCCGCCTGGCGGGCGCGGCGCGCGCCCGGCGTCGCGCTGGACGATCCGCTGCTGATCCGACTCGAGGGTCACGGCCGTGAGGAAGAGATCGTGCCCGGGGCGGATCTGTCCCGCACGGTCGGCTGGTTCACCGCGCTCTTCCCGGTCCGCTTCGAGCCGGCCGGTATCGATATCGAGGCCGCCCTCGCCGGCGAGCCGGAACTGGGCGCCGCGCTCAAGCGGGTCAAGGAGCAATTGCTCGCGGTCCCGGACAAGGGTGTCGGTTACGGCCTGCTGCGGTACATGAACGCTGACACGGCTGCCGAATTCCCGCGGGATATGCCGGGCCAGGTGAACTTCAACTACCTGGGTCGCGTCGGCGCCGGCGAGATCCCCGAAGAGATGCACGGTTTCGGCTGGCTCCCGGCGGCCGATCTGGCCGTGGACGTCGGTTACGACGCGGATATGCCGGCCATGGCGCTGCTGGACATCAACGCCATCGTGGTCGGCGATACGCTGACCGCGCGCATCGGCTATCCGTCCACACTGCTGTCGCCGGACGAGGCCCGCGAATTCGGGGACCTGTGGGTGCGGGCACTGGAAGCGGTGGCCCGTCATGCCGATTCCGCGGACGCGGGCGGCCATACACCGTCGGACTTCCCGTTGGTCACGGTGTCGCAGCCGGCTGTCGAGGAGATCGAACAGCGGTTCCCGCGGCAGGTCACCGATATGTGGCCGCTGTCCTCGTTGCAGGCCGGGATGCTGTTCCACGCGCAGCTCGCCGCCACCTCGGTGGATGTGTATACCGCGCAGGCGGTGCTCACACTGACCGGCCGGGTGGACGCCGAGCGGCTGCGGGCGGCCGCCCAGGCCCTGGTGGATCGCTATGAGAACCTGCGCACGGTGTTCGTCACCGACCGTGCGGGCAACTCGGTGCAGGTCGTGCTCGACGAGGTGCCGGTCGACTGGACCGAGCACGATCGCAGCGCTACCGGCACCGCCGTCGATCTCGTCGACGCCGACCGGCTGCGGCGCTTCGATCTCGCCGAACCGCGGCTGATCAGGTTCACGCTGATCAAGACCGGAGCCGACACCTGGCAGTTCGTGGTGTCCAACCACCACATCGTGCTCGACGGCTGGTCCATGCCGCTGCTCATGCAGGATCTGCTGACGCTGTACGCGGTACGCGCCGACGGCACCGTGCTGCCGGCGGCCCGCTCCTACCGGCACTTCCTGGACTGGATCGGCCGGCAGGATCACCCGGCGTCGCTGGCGGTATGGGCCGAGGCGCTGGCCGGGGTGAACGAGCCGACCCTGCTCAGCCGTCCGGAAACCGGCGGCGGCGATTCCGCGCACGAGATCGAGGCCCTGTCCGGCGAATACGCCTTCGAGCTGGACGCCGCGGCGACGGCGCGGATCACCGCGCTGGCCGCCGAACTCGGTATCACCGCCAACACGGTGCTGCAGGTGGCGTGGGCGGTAGTGCTCGGCCGGATCACCGGCCGTGACGATGTGCTGTTCGGCGCCACCGTCTCCGGTCGCCCACCGCAGCTGACCGGGGTGGAGACCATGGTCGGGTTGTTCATCAACACCGTCCCGGTGCGGGTGCGGTTCGATCAGGACGAACCCGCGCGCGAACTGCTCACCCGGACCCAGGGCGAACAGGCCGATCTGCTGGATCACCACTATGTGGGTCTGGCGGATATCCAGGGCGCGGCGGGGATGGCGACCCTCTTCGACACCCTGCTGGTGTTCGAGTCGTATCCGGTGGATGCCGAGGGTATCCAGGCGCAGGCCACCGATATCGACGGGATGGCGGTGACCGGATTGAACGCGGTCGACGCAACCCACTATCCGCTGAGCCTGATCGCCGCACTGGGCAGCACGCTGCGGATTCGGGCCGGCTATCAGCAGGACATGTTCGACGAGGCCGATGTGCGACGGATCGCCGACCGGCTGGTGCGAGTGCTCACCGCTCTCACCGAGGCCCCCGACCGGCGGATCGGTGAAATCGAACTGCTGGACAGCGGGGAACGCGACCAGGTGCTGCGCGGGTGGAACGACACCGCGCACACCGTCGATACCACCGCCACGCTGGCCTCGATGTTCTACGCGCAGAGCGTCCGTACCCCGGACGCGCCCGCGCTGACCTTCGGGGCGGAGACCCTGTCCTACGCCGATTTCACGGCGCGGGTGAATCTGCTCGCCCGGTGGCTGATCGCCCGCGGTGTGGGTCCGGAGTCGTATGTGGCGCTGGGTATGCGGCGTTCGATCGATCTGGTGGTCGGTATGTACGCGGTCACCGTCGCCGGTGGCGCCTACGTACCGCTGGATCCGGATCATCCGGCCGAGCGCACCGAGTACATCCTCGCCACCGCCGACCCGATCTGTGTGCTCACCTCCGGCGACGATCTGCCGACCGATACCGCTCAGGTACGGATCGACAGGCTGGACCTGGGCGCGTACGCGGATACGCCGGTCACCGACGCGGACCGTCGTGCGCCGTTGCGTCCGTCGAATACGGCGTATGTGATCTTCACGTCGGGTTCGACGGGTCGTCCGAAGGGTGTGGCGGTGTCGCATGCGGCGATCGTGAATCGCCTGGTGTGGATGCAGTCGGAGTACGGTCTGCAATCTTCGGATGTGGTGTTGCAGAAGACGCCGTCGACGTTCGATGTGTCGGTGTGGGAGTTCTTCTGGCCGTTGCAGGTCGGTGCGCGCCTGGTGGTCGCGAAGCCGGATGGTCATCGGGATCCGGAGTATCTGGCCGAGGTCATCGACGCCGAGGGCGTGACGGTGGCGCACTTCGTGCCGTCCATGCTGTCGGTGTTCGTGGCCGCGTTGCCGGGCGTCTCGGCTGATTCCGGTGCCGGCCGGTGTGGTTCGCTGCGGTTGGTGTTCTCCTCGGGTGAGGCGTTGCCGGCGCGCCCCGCGCATCGGTTGCGGGAGTTGACCGGGGCGGCTGTGCACAACTTGTACGGTCCGACGGAGGCCGCGGTGGATGTCACCTTCCATGAGGTGACGGATGCGGATGCGGTGTCGGTGCCGATCGGTGCTCCGGTGTTCAACACGCGGGTGTATGTGCTGGACGGGCGGTTGCGGCCGGTTCCGGTGGGCGTCGCGGGTGAGCTCTACCTGGCCGGTACCCAGCTGGCGCGTGGGTATGTGGCGCGGCCGGATCTGTCGGCGGATCGGTTCGTGGCGAATCCGTTCGATGTTGCGGAGCGGATGTATCGCACGGGTGACCTGGTGCGGTGGACTGCTGGCGGTGAGCTGGAGTATCTGGGTCGTACCGATTTCCAGGTGAAACTGCGTGGTCTGCGGATCGAACTCGGCGAAATCGAGTCGGCGCTGGCCGGTGTGGACGAGGTCGGGCAGGCCGTGGTGGTCATGCGTGGTGACGCGCGCACCGGCGACCAGCTTGTCGCCTACCTGGTGCCCGCCCCGGGCGCGCTGCTGGATATCGAGGATCTGCGTGAAGACCTGACAGAGCTGCTCCCGGCGTACATGGTGCCCGCCGCGTTCGTGGTACTGGACGAGCTGCCGCTGAACGCCTCCGGGAAGCTGGATCGCAAGGCACTGCCGGCGCCGGTGTTCCAGGCGCGAGTGTTCCGGGCGCCCTCGACTCCGGTCGAGGAGATCGTGGCCGCGACCTTCGCCGAGGTACTGGGTGCCGAGCGGGTCGGTGCGGACGACGACTTCTTCGAGCTGGGCGGTAACTCGCTCAGCGCCACCCGGGTGGCGGCGCGGTTGTCGGTGGCACTGGACACCGAACTTCCGGTCCGGGAACTGTTCGAGGCCTCCACCGTGGCGGCACTGGCCGCCCGCGCGGAGACCCATGCCGGTGCGGGTGGCCGGGTGGCGCTGGTGCCGCAGCCGCGTCCGACCCAGGTCCTGGCGACGGGCGAGGTCGTGGAACGGGTGCCGCTGTCGCTGGCGCAGCAGCGCATGTGGTTCCTGAACCGGTTCGATCCGGCCTCGGCCGCGGACAATATGCCGATCGCGGTGCGGTTGTCGGGTCTGCTCGACCGCCAGGCCATGCAGATTGCGATCGCCGACGTGCTGGCGCGGCACGAAGCGCTGCGAACCTTCTACCCGGATGTGGACGGCACGCCGTTCCAGCAGGTGCTGCCGACCTCGGCGGTGATCCCGGATCTCACCCCGGTGGAGGTCACGGAGTCGGATCTGTTCGCCCGGGTGGCCGAGTTCGTATCGGCCGGTTTCGACGTGACCACGGGGGTGCCCTTCCGGGTCCGGTTGTTCGAGACGAATCCGACCGAGCACGTCCTGGTACTCGTCGTGCACCATATTTCGTCGGACGGATTCTCCCTGGGACCGCTGGCCCGCGATGTGCTCACGGCCTACAGCGCCCGGATCGAGGGCGGTGAGCCGGGCTGGCTGCCGCTCGAGGTGCAGTACGCCGATTACACGTTGTGGCAGCGCCAGGTCCTGGGTTCGGAGGACGATCCGCAGTCGGTGATCGCCTCGCAGGTCAGGTACTGGTCCGACGCTCTGGCCGGTATTCCGGAGCAGTTGGACCTGCCGGCCGACCGCCCGCGGCCCGCGGTGGCCTCCGGGCAGGGCGCCAGCTACACCTTCGCCATCGACGACGCCGTGCACGCCGAATTGGTGGAGCTGGCCCGCGCCCATGGCGTGACCTTCTTCATGGTCGTGCACGCGGCCTTCGCCGTGATGCTGTCCCGGTTGTCGGGTGAGACCGATATCGTCGTCGGCACCCCGGTGGCCGGGCGTGGTGAACGTGCTCTGGACGATCTGATCGGCATGTTCGTCAACACGCTCGCACTGCGGACGCCGATCGACCACGGCGCCGGTTTCGCCGAACTGCTGGAAACGGTCCGCAGCAGTGACGTGGCCGCCTTCGGGCACGCGGACCTGCCGTTCGAGCGCTTGGTGGAGGTCCTCAACCCGGCCCGCTCGCAGGCCCGGCATCCGCTGTTCCAGGTGATGCTGTCGCTGCAGAACAACAACCCGCAGGTCGCCGGGGAACTGCCCGGCCTGACCATCAGCGGACTCGAGTCACCGATCGAGACAGCGAAGTTCGATCTCGTGCTGGAGCTCGGCGAGTTGATGGGTCCGGCAGGTGCCGCTCACGGTGTCTCGGCGAAGTTCATCTATGCGACGGATCTCTTCGACCGTGCCACGGTGGCGGGCTTCGCGGAGCGGTTCGTCGGTCTGCTGCGGGAGATCGTGGCGGCGCCGGAGACGGCGGTCGGTGATCTGGAGATTCTCGCTGCGGTCGAGCGTGACCAGGTGCTGGCGGAGTGGAACGCGACCGAGCACACGATCCCGGCCGGGCTGCTGCTGGATCGGTTCGACGCCGCTGCTGCGGCGCATCCGGACCGGGTGGCGGTGTCGTTCGAGGGGACGAGCCTGTCCTATGGCGAGTTCGCTGGTCGGGTGAACCGGCTCGCGCGGCATCTGATCGCGCAGGGTGTGGGCCCGGAGACGTTGGTCGGGTTGCTGGTTTCGCGGTCGATCGATCTCGTGGTCGGCATGTATGCCGTGGTCGCGGCCGGTGGTGCGTATGTGCCGTTGGATCCGGCGCATCCGGTGGAGCGGATCGGTTACATTCTCGATACCGCGGCACCGTTGTGTGTGCTGACGACCACCGGTGATGCCGGAGCGGTGCCCGAAGGTACGGAAGTTCCGGTGCTGGCTGTGGACACCCTCGACCTCGGTGGGTACGACACCGCACCGGTCACCGATGCCGACCGTGTGGCGCCTGTTCGGTCGTCGAATACGGCGTATGTGATCTTCACGTCGGGTTCGACGGGCCGCCCGAAGGGTGTGGCCGTCTCGCATTCGGCGATCGTGAACCAGGTCGCGTGGATGTTGTCGCAGTACCCGCTGGGCGCGGACGATGTGTACTTGCAGAAGACGGCGACGACGTTCGACGTGTCTTTGTGGGGTTATTTCCTGCCGTTGGCCGCGGGTGCGCATCTGGTGGTGGCGACTCCGGACGGTCATCGCGATACCGAGTATCTGGCGCGGGTTATTGCCGAGCATCGGGTGACGGTGACGGACTTCGTGCCGTCGATGCTGGGTGTATTCGCCGCGCATACTCCGGCGGAAGCCGTCCGCAGCCTCGAGCATGTGTTCGTGATCGGTGAAGCGCTGCCGCCGGAGACGGTGACCGCGATGCACGCGATTTCGGATGCGGCTGTGCACAACTTGTATGGTCCGACCGAGGCCGCGGTGTCGATCACCTATTGGCAGGCCACCGGTCAGGAAACCACTAGTGTGCCGATCGGTGTGCCGCAGTGGAATTCGCGCGTGTATGTGCTGGACTCCCGTCTCCGGCCGGTCCCCGCCGGTGTCACGGGTGAGCTGTATCTCGCCGGTGATCAGCTGGCGCGCGGGTATGTGACCCGTCCGGATCTGTCTGCGGATCGTTTTGTGGCGAGCCCGTTCGACGCCGGTCAGCGGATGTACCGTACCGGGGACCTGGTGCGGTGGAGCCGGGCCGAGGTCGAGGGCCGGATCGAACCGGTGCTGGAGTATCTGGGTCGTACCGATTTCCAGGTGAAGTT
>NZ_JBKOOL010000196.1:0-9788 GCF_046764065.1 Nocardia sp. NPDC002869 | reverse complement strand
CATCGTGAGCGTGATGAACATCGACGGTTGATGCCCGGCGTAGGTGCGGCCGAGGGTGGTTTTCTCCGCCCGGCGGTGACCAGATCCCGGACCTGCCCGGCCTGCGGCAACATGACGATATCGGGGGCCGACCGGCCGCGTGCGGTGAGCGCGGTGCCGATCTCGTCACCCAGCGGCACCACCTCGACCGGCGCGGGCAGGGCCGTGGTGTCGAGCACCGACCGGAAGGCCGTCAATTCCAGACCGCTCCAGGCGACCGCGATCCGTACCACCGCGCGGTCGCCGAGCAGCACATCCGGTGAGCAGGCCACCAGCAGCGGTGCGAGCGCGGCCGTCCGCAGCACGGCACGACGTGTTCTCACGATCCCCCGATGCGCTTGTCCGGCAGTGGGTTCCGATTATGACCCAGCGGCCGGCGCGGCGCGTGCTGTTCGGCGAACCTACGGGATGATCACCGGAGTGATCGGCCCCGGCGAGCGGCTACCGGTCCGGCTGCTGCTGCGGTGGTACGCCGGGTTGCTGCGGCACGATCCCGGGTTGCTGTGCGGGCTGCTGCGGCGGCAGGGCCGCCGGGACGGCGGGCTGACCCGGCTTGGTGGTCGTCACCGGTGCGGCGGTATCGACCGGAGTCCGCGCGACCGATTCCGCGGCGCGGACCGCCCGCTCCACCGCCGGATCGGTGCTGGTATCGAACCAATCGGCCACCTCGTCGGAATCGTCGTCGGGTTTCCCGGGGACCTCCGCGTCGGCGGGCGGCTCGTACCGGAACACCCCGTCCTCACCCTGCGTCGCGAAGTTCTTCGCGAACCCTTCCAGCGCCTTGCCGAAATCGCTGGGAACAAGCCAGACCTTGTTCGCGTCGCCGCGCGCCACCATGGGCAGGGTCTGCATGTACTGGTACGCCAGCAGTTCGGGGGTCGGTTTACCGGACTTGATCGCCGCGAAAACCTTCTCGATGGCCTTGGCCTGCCCCTGGGCCTGCAGGTACGAGGCCGCCCGTTCGCCCTGTGCGCGCAGGATCCGGCTCTGCCGCTCACCCTCGGCCGACAGGATCGCCGACTGCTTCGCGCCCTCGGCCGACAGGATCTGGGCCTGTTTGGCGCCCTCGGCGGTCTTGATCTGCGATTCCCGGGTGCCCTCGGCGGTGAGGATCATGGCCCGCTTCTCCCGGTCCGCCTTCATCTGCTTCTCCATCGATTCCTGGATCGACGGCGGCGGATCGATGGATTTGAGCTCGACCCGCGCCACCCGCAGGCCCCAGCGTCCGGTGGCTTCGTCGAGCACTCCGCGCAGCTGGTTGTTGATCTGGTCGCGGGAGGTCAGCGTCTCCTCCAGGGTCATCCCGCCGACCACATTGCGCAGGGTGGTGACGGTGAGTTGTTCGACGGCGGCGATGTAGTTGGAGATCTCGTAGACCGCGGCCTGCGGCTGCGTGACCTGGAAATACACCACCGAGTCGATCTGCAGGGTCAAGTTGTCCTGGGTGATCACCGGTTGCGGCGGGAAGGACACCACCCGTTCGCGCAAATCGACCTTGGCGCGGATCCGGTCGACGAACGGGATCAGGAAGGTCAACTGCCCGGAGACCGTCCGGGAGTACCGGCCGAGCCGTTCGATCACCGCTGCCTCGGCCTGGGGCACCAGCGCGATGGATTTGAACACGACCACCGCCACCAGTAATACCAGCGCCAAGACGATTATCAGTGCAGCCATTACGGCCCTTTCCAGACGACGGCGGTCGCGCCGTCGATCTTCATCACGTACACGGTCGCGCCCTCCGGGTACTGCTCCCCCGGGTCCAGAGAACGCGCGGTCCACACCTCGCCGCCCAGTTTCACCAGGCCGGCGTGCTCACCCACCGGTTCCAGCACCAGCGCGGTCTTACCCGGCAGAGCGTCGGCATTGGTCAGCGTGGGCGGCGGAGTGCCGAAGCGCCGCAACAGAACCGGCCGGACGCCCAGCAGCAATACCACCGCCGACACGGCGAACACCACCGCGTCGACCACCGGCGCGGTGTCGCCGAGGAAACTCACGCCCGCGGTGAGCAGTGCGGCGGAACCGAGCATCAGCAGAGTCAGTTCGCCGACGAACATCTCCGCGGCCGCCAGCAATATGCCGGCGACCAACCAGACAAGTGCGGCCACACCGCCCACCTTAGTGCGATATCCGCTGTCCCGGGGCCGGACCGGCGACACCCCCGGGCCGGCGACCGCCACGGCGGCGGCGAGTGCGCTACGTTCGGGCCGGTGAGCGATCGATACGGTGACATCTTCTCCGGCCACCCGCGCACCGCCCGGCGCACCGTCCCGCGGGTGGACGCCGACCCCGATCTGGTGGTCGAGGACGCGGCCAGCGGGTTCTGCGGCGCAGTGGTCGGATTCGACCGCAGCTACGACGGTGATTTCGTGAAGCTGGAGGACGCCCGCGGCGCGGTGCGCCTGTTCGCGCTACGGGAAGCCGCGTTCCTGATCGACGGGAAGCCGGTCACACTGGTCCGGCCGAAGGCGCCCGCGCCGGGCCGGGCCGGCCGCTCCGCGTCGGGTTCCACCCGGGTCGAGGGGTTGCGGGCGAAAGTCGCGGCGCCCAGCCGGATCTGGGTCGAGGGCGTGCACGACGCCGCGCTGGTGGAACGGGTCTGGGGACATGACCTGCGGGTCGAGGGCGTGGTGGTCGAACATCTGGAGGGGCTGGACAATCTCGGCGCCCGGCTCACCGATTTCGGACCCGGTCCGGGGAGACGGGTCGGCGTACTGGTCGACCATCTGGTCACCGGATCCAAGGAGACCCAGCTCACCACCGGGCTCGGCGAGCACGTGCTGGTCACCGGGCACCCGTATGTGGATGTCTGGCAGGCGGTGAAACCGGCGGTGCTGGGTATCCCGGAGTGGCCGCGGGTGCCGCGTGGCGAGGACTGGAAGACCGGAGTGTGCCGACGGCTCGGCTGGGGCACACCGCAGGAGGGCTGGCGCCGGGTGTATTCGGCGGTGAATTCGTTCCGCGATCTGGAGGCTCCGCTGCTGGGCGCGGTGGAACGGCTGATCGACTTCGTGACCGAACCGGGTGAACCATTTTAACCCCTGGAAACACCCCGCGCAGAGGCTGCCCGCCGGTTGCCGACACCCTTTATGCTCGATGATTATGTGCTCTCCCAGTGCCACCCTCACACTGTGGGCCGGATCGTGGCTCGCGGGTCGCAGCGCGCCCGACGACGTGCTCGAGGCGCTGCACGCCTGGGCGCCGCGGCATACGCTCGCGGCCGGGGACCCGGTCACCGGCGGGCGCACCGACCTGCCGTGGTCCGCGCACGGGAGCCCGAACGGCACCGGAGTCATGCCGCTGCTCAAGCTGATTCGCGAGGAGCTGGCCGTCCCCGGCGCGGAACTACGACTGGTGCTGCCGGTGCCCGGCGATGTCCGCGGCCTGCCGACCGGGACCGCCTTCGCCACCGATGCCGTGGAAGCCGGGGAGGGCATCCTGCTGGGGGTCCCGGCCGCCGAGGGCACCGGGCTCATTCCCTACCCGGTGGACGAGAACACCCTGCAGTGGACCGTCTACAGCGTGCCGATGCCGCGCGCCGCCGGACCCGATATGTCGCTCGGCGAGGCCGAATACGCGATGCGCGAAGCCGTCCGGGATGCGGCGGACGCACTGATGCGCCTGCACACCACCGGCCTCGGCGCCGGCGACGCCGACCCGCGCGAACTCATCGAGGCCGAGCTCGCCGACTATTCACGGCACACCTATCCCGAATGCGTCCCGTTGCGCGCCAAGCGGATCCTGGATTCGGCCGACCATGTGGCGGCGATCCTGACCGTGGCCCAGCGCGAGCCGGCCTCCGCGCCCACTTCGGCCAGCGCCGCCACCGCGCACGAGACCCTGCTGCGGCCGCTGTGGGATGCCATCCGCGCGGCCCGCCTCGTCGCGGTGCACACCGCCGCGCCGCAATCGCGCTGATCCCGGGAGGGAGCACCGCCGCACATGGCGAGTTCCCTCACACGATGACGGCCGAAACCGGGGTTCGGAGCTGCCGCCTCGCACGGCCCATCGGCCGGAATACCGAACGCCCGCAGCGGCGGGTTCCTGCCGACGGACGGAAACGGCCGGGGTGGCTCCCCGGCCACCACTGCGCAGGCCCCGCGCGGCGGCCGGAGGCAGATCGCGACGTAGGTTCCGGCCCGGCCACGACCTACTCTCCGAACCCACCCGATCACGCCGGCACCCACCGTGCTCGGCGCCGCCGGGATTGCTCGAGCAGCCCGGCCACATCGGCACATATCGCGGGTTCGGCCGGGGCGCGCACGCCCCGGCCGCCGGAGCCGAGGTTCAGCGAGAAGCGATGATCGCCGACCCGTGGCCGAACAGGCCCTGATTCACCGCGATACCCGCCCGGGCGTTCTCGACCTGACGGTCGTCGGCCTGCCCGCGCAGCTGCCAGGTGAGCTCGCAGACCTGGGCGATCGCCTGTGCGGGGATCGCCTCACCGAAGCAGGCCAGCCCGCCGCTCGGGTTCACCGGCACGCGTCCACCCAGTGTCGTGGCGCCGCTGCGCAGCAGTTCCTCGGCGCCGCCCGGCTCGCAGAGCCCGATCTCCTCGTACCAGTCCAGCTCCAGCGCGGTCGAGAGGTCGTAGACCTCCGCGAAGGACAGGTCGGCGGGTCCGAGGCCGGCTTCCTCGTACGCGGCCTGCGCGAGGGCGGACCGGAACGTATGCGGCGGGGGTTCGACGGCCACGGCCGAGTCCGTCGCGAAATCCGGCAGGTCGAGGACGGTTTTCGGGAACGTGGGGGTGACCGTCGACAAGGACCGGATACGCACCGGATCGCTGATTCCGTGACGACGGGCGTAGTCCACCGACGTCAGGACCAGTGCCGCGCCGCCGTCGCTGGTCGCACAGATGTCGAGCAGACGCAGCGGGTCGGAGACGATGGCCGAGGCCGCGACCTCCTCGGCCGAGACCTCTTTGCGATAGCGGGCGTACGGATTGTTCAGCCCGTGCTTGGCGTTCTTCACCTTCACCGCGGCGAAGTCGTCGAGCGTGGCACCGTGCAGCGCCATCCGGCGGCGGGCGTAGAGCGCGAAATAGATCGGGTTGGTGGCGCCGAGCAGATGGAAACGCAACCAGTCCGGATCGTCGCGGCGTTCGCCACCGACCGGCTGGAAGAAGCCCTTGGGGGCGGCATCCGCACCGACCACCAGCGCGACCTCGGTCAGCCCGGCGAGGATCTGGGCGCGGGCATTGGCGATGGCCTGCGCACCGGAGGCGCAGGCGGCGTAGCTGCTCGAGATCCGCGCGCCCGACCAGCCCAGCGCCTGGGCGAACGTCGCCCCGGACACGAACCCGGGGTAGCCGTTGCGGATCGTATCCGCGCCGGCGATGTAGCCGACCTCACGGTGATCGATACCGGCGTCCGCCAGTGCCGCACGGGCCGCGACCAGCCCGTATTCGACGAAATTCCGGCCCCATTTGCCCCACTGGTGCATACCGGCACCGAGGACGGCGATATCGCGATCATTCCTGTCGGTCATCGACCGGCCTCCACATCCATACCGTGTGATCGGCTTCCTCGTCCGTGTACAGCACCCCGAGGGTGAGCTCCACCGGCATTCCGATGGCCAGGTCGTCCACCGTGAGGCCGCGCACGACCTGACCGAGAACCACCATCTGCTCGACCTCGAGCTCCACCGCCGCGACGACGTAGGGCTCGAACGGATCGGATGAGATATACGGCGGGGGCGGCTTGTACCGGGCATCCGCGTAGGACCAGATCCGGCCCCGCGTGGAAAAGAGGTATTCGGCCAGTTCCGAGCCGTCCTTCGGACTCGCGCACTGCGGATTGCGGCAGGCCAGTGTGTTCCGTGGGAAATACGGTGTGCCGCACACATCGCAGCGACTTCCCACCAGACGTGGCGTGCCGTCGTCCGCGGTGAACCAGTCCGGTACCGCCGGGCGTTGTTCCTTCTGCACAATCCGACACTATAGGAACACGTTCTATTTTTGAACAAGAACACGTTCCATTTTCTGGGCGGAAAGCGCCTCCACCGGCGTATCGGCAGCGGTACCGTGAACCACGATGGGTATCAGAGCCGTCGACCCGCAGTCGATCCGAAATGTCACAATCGTCGGAGAGCCCGCCGAGACGACGCGGGTGGTCCGGCGCCTGCTTCGCGATCACGGGGGGACCCCCGCTGCCACCGTGGTTCATCACGTGCCCGGCCGCGGCGAATACACGATCCGCGTCGCCGAGCTGTCGAGCCACGCGCCCATCGCGGAACTGGAACGAGCCATCCGGGTGGCCGACGGCGCGGTCGTGGTCCTGAACGCCGCGACGGCGCGCGCCGCACGATTCGAGACGATCCTGCGGGTCGCCGACGACCATCAGGTGGCGCGACTGTGCCTGGTGACCGGACTCGATCATCCCGCCGCCGAATTCGACCGCTGCGTCCGCGCGATCGCCTATACGCGGGGCGCACGGCCGCTGCCGCTACACCTCCCGCTCGGCGCCGGGCCCGGGTTCGACGGCGTCATCGATCTCGTCCCGATGTGGGCGCTGGAACCGATGGCCGCCGAATTCTACGGCAGCCGTTGGCAACTCGCCGAGCAGTGGTACCGCGACGTGGTGACCGCGGTGACGGATCAGGACGGCGAGGCTCCGGACGGCGGTCGTGGACCACGAAAGATCCCACCCGAACAGTTGCACGACCGGATCCGCTCCGTCACGCGCATCGGTGAGGCCGTCCCGGTGCTGTGCGACGCGGCACGGCACGGCGGCGATAACGCCGCACTCCTGAATGCCATCGTCCGCTATCTGCCGTCACCCATGCTCGTCTGCCAACCGGAGCACGCCCTCGACTACTGACGGGTGCCGCCGAAACGCACGCCCGGCGCTCGACGGCACCGGCGGGTTCACCGGCCCGTGGGACGGCGCGGCGGCGCGCAGCAGTCGACCGCGCAGGGTGCGCCATCGGCGGTGCACCCGTAGCCCGGCACCGTGCCCAGCCTGCGCGGTGTGACATCGCGGATGTGTTCGCCGATCAACTCCACCACCATCTCGGCGAACCGTGGATCGGTCCCGGGTGTGGCCGCCCGCGCGAAGGACAGGCCGAGCTCGCCGGCTTTCTCGGCCGCCTCGTTGTCCAGGTCCCAGATCACCTCGAGATGGTCGGAGACGAAACCGACCGGGCAGACGATCACGGACTCGAAACCCTTGTCCGCCAGCGTTTCCAGGTGATCGACGATATCCGGCTCCAGCCACGGGATATGCGGCGGACCCGAACGCGATTGCCAGACCACGTCGTAATCGTCGAAACCCGTTGCGGCGGCGCATAACCGGGCCGCCTCGGCGACCTGTCGGCTGTAGAGGCGCCCGCCGTCGGCCGGCGGCCCGGCCGCGGCGTCGGCACTCACCGGCACCGAATGCGCGGTGAAGACCAGCCGGGCGACCGCCCGATGCGCGGCGGGCAGGGTGTCCCGCGCGGCGCGTAGGGCGTCGGCGAAGGCGGCCACGAGGAGCGGATGATCGAAGTACTGGCGCAGTTTCATCAGCTCCGGGGCGGCCGGGCCCACTGCGGCGCGGGCCCGGGCGATGTCCTCGTCGTACTGCCGGCAACCGGAGTAGCCGCCCCACGCGGAGGTGGGGAACACCAGGGCCGACCGGACTCCGTCCGCGGTCATCCGCGCCAGCGTGTCCTCCACCATCGGATGCCAGTTGCGGTTACCGAAGTACACCGGTAGCCGCGGGCCGGTGGCGGCCAGCTCCCGTTCCACCGCGGCGATGATGTCGCGGTTGAGGGCGTTGATCGGCGACACCCCACCGAAGTGCAGATAGTGTTGCGCGACCTCGGCGAGCCGTTCCGGGGGGACACCGCGGCCGCGGGTCACGTTCTCCAGGAACGGCAGCACCTCGTCGGGACCTTCGGGACCTCCGAAGGACAGCAGCAGCAGTGCGTCGGCCGCGCGGGCCACGGTGTCTCCTCTCCGGCCGGTCGTCAGTCCTGCGGCATGTTCTCGGGGAACCAGGTGTTGTGGCTGGCGCCGCCGTCGACGTAGATGATCGACCCGGTCGTCGCGGGCAGCCAGTCCGACAGCAGCGCGACGATCGATTTGCCGACCACCTCGGCGCCGCCGTCCCAGCCGATCGGTGAGGCGCCGTCCCAGTAGGTGTCGAGCTGCTTCAGTTGCTTCGCGTCATCGGTTGCGGTACCGGCGATCGCCTTGGCGGCCAGCGTCTTGACCGGGCCGGCGGCGATGAGGTTGGACCTGATCTTCTTCGCGTAGCCGACCTCGCGCGCCACGTACCGGTTCACCGATTCCAGCGCGGCCTTGGCCACACCCATCCAGTTGTAGTACGGCATGGCGGTGCGGGGGTCGAAATCCATCCCGACGATCGAACCGCGCTCGTTCATCACCGGCAGGACCGCGCGGGCCAGCGCCGCGTAGCTCCACGCCGAGATCTCGAACGATTTCGCCGCGTCCGCGCTCGGGGCGTCCAGGAACGGCAGGGCGTCGGGACCCATCAGGGTCTTGGGGGCGAAAGCGATCGAGTGCAGGACCCCGTCGATCCCCTCGGGCGCCAGGCGGCGGATCTCATCGGGCAGTTTGCGCAGGTCCTCGTCGTTGGTGACGTCGAGACCGATGGCCGGCGGCACCTCCTCCGGCAGCCGCTTGGCGATCCGGTCGATCAGCCGCAACCGCTCGGTGAGGCCGGTGATGATCACCTTGGCCCCTTCCTTCTGCGCGATGGCCGCCGCGTGGAACGCGATGGAGGCATCGGTGATGATGCCGGTGACGAGGATCGTCTTGCCTTCGAGCAATCCGCCCATGAGTTGTCGATTCTCCTGAATGTGGTGTCGTATCCCGCCGCGCCCGGTCGAGGTGCCGGTCCGGTATCCGGTATCGGCGCGGCTTTCGATCTGTTCTGAAGGAGTTCGGGGCGTCAGTGCCCCATACCCATACCGCCGTCCACCGGGATCACCGCACCCGAAACGTAGGCGGAGTCCTCGGAGGCGAGGAAACTGACCACCGCCGCGACGTCCTCGGGGGCACCGAGTCGCTGGAGCGGAATGAACTTCTTCGCCATATCCCGCATGTCCTCGGGCAGGTCTTTCGTCATATCGGTCTCGATGAACCCGGGCGCGACGACGTTGGCGGTGATCGACCGGGAGCCGAGCTCGCGGGTGATGGAACGGGCCAGACCGACGACACCGGCCTTCGAGGCCGCGTAGTTGATCTGCCCGGCCTGACCGGAGAACCCGACGACCGAGCCGAGGAAGATCATCCGGCCCCAGCGCGCCCGCAGCATCGCGCGGTTGGCCCGCTTGGCGCACCGGAAGGCACCGGCCAGGTTGGCGTCCACCACCTTGGTGAACTGCTCTTCGCTCATCCGCATGAGCAGCGTGTCATCGGTGATCCCGGCATTGGCGACCAGCACTTCCACCGGTCCCTGCGCGGCCTCCACCTCGGCGAACGCCCGATCCACCGAATCACTGTCGGTGACATCGCATTTCACGCCGAGCAGGCCCTCGGGGGCGCCCGAACCGCGATGGGTGACGGCCACCTTGTGACCGTCGGCGTGCAGACGCTGCGCCACCGCGAGCCCGATCCCGCGGTTACCGCCGGTCACCAGGACCGAGCGTGCTGTGAAGTTCGACATGGGGACAAACCTACCTGGCTGCCTCGGTGATGCTCTCATGGGACGTCCACCGAGATTTCCCCGTGGAACTTGTGCAGGTCGTACAACGCGGACACAGCGCTGCGGGCCGGATTTCACCCGGCCCGCAGCACGATATCG
>NZ_JBKOOL010000195.1:0-9814 GCF_046764065.1 Nocardia sp. NPDC002869 | reverse complement strand
GTAATCAAGCCCATACCCGATCGAGCCGCCATCTGGCAGTGGTCGACCTGGCGGCGTCGCCATCAATACCGGGCCAGAAAAGCCCACTACCAGCGCCGACACCGATTACATAACAAGTGCGGCTGGAGTACTAGGTCCTTTACTGAGTACGATTTGGCCGATCAGCGCAAGGGGACCGTCCACGAACTCTCCGCACGCACCGGTTAGGGTGCAATTGACGTTAGGCCAACTGGCTTGTCACGAACGAGAGGACCATCGTGGAGATTTCGGGTTCCGCCGCCATCGTTACCGGGGGCGCGTCCGGTCTGGGCGCCGCCACTGCCAAGCGTTTCGCCGATCTGGGCGCCACCGTCTTCGGGCTCGATGTCCCGCAGTCGATCGAGCGCGCCGGCGACAATGTCCCCGACGGGGTCACCCTGCTCGCCGCCGATGTCACCAGCCACGACGAGGTCGCCGCCGCTGTCGCCAAGGTGGTCGAATCGGGTACGCCGCTGCGTATCGTGGTCAACTGCGCCGGGGTCGGCTGGGCCGGGCGCATCCTGTCCAAGAACGGGCCGCACGATCTGGAGCTGTTCCGCACGGTCATCACAGTGAACCTGCTCGGCACCTTCAACGTGATGCGTCTGGCCGCCGACGCCATCGCCAAGACCGACGCCGTGGACGAGGCCGGACAACGCGGTGTCGTCATCAACACCGCGTCGGTGGCGGCGTTCGAGGGCCAGATCGGTCAGATCGCGTACTCGGCGTCCAAGGGCGGCGTGCACGGTATGACCGTGCCGGCCGCGCGTGACCTCGCGCAGTTCGGTATCCGGGTCAACACCATCGCACCCGGCATCATCGACACCCCGATGCTGGCCGGTGTCACCGAGGAATACCGGCAGGGCCTCGAGGCCGGTGTGCCGTTCCCGTCCCGGCTGGGCCGGCCGGACGAGTACGCGCAGCTCTCGCAGTACATCGTCGAACACGACTACCTCAACGGCGAGACCATCCGCATGGACGGCGCGCTGCGCATGGCGCCGCGGTAGTCTTCGGCCCGTACAACGACGCCCGCTGTCCCGGAAATCCGGGGCTGCGGGCGTTCGTGTTCCGGGTGCGGCGTACCGAATGCGGGTCAGCCGGCACTGCCGGTCGGCGGGCGCTGCCGGTCGGCCAGGCGCGCCCGCCATGCATCGCAGACCGCACGGTCTGCCGATTCCCGGTCATTGCCGTCGACACGGCAGCCCGCGCGCGTGTATCCCTCACGATCGAAACCGCGGCGATCGTAACCCCACCGGTCGTAGCCGTGGCGGTCGTACCCGGCCCGGTCACGCCCGAAACTGTCGAGCCCGTCCTTGTCGTAGCCGCCACGATCGCGCCCGAAGAAGTCGAGCCCGTCCTCGTCGTAGCCGTCGCGGTCGCGACCGAACCGGTCGTAACCGTCCTTGTCGTAGCCGTCGCGGTCGTAACCGAAGGTGTCGTAGTCCTCGGAGACGGAAGCGAAATGCGTCGTGATCGGGCCGTCACCCGGTTCCGCCGACGCCGGTACGGCCACCAGGGCGGGTGCGGCGATCAGCACGCCCAGCAACGCGATCCGAAGCGAGGTGTGGCGCAATCCGCGGCGCGCCGCACGGGTGGTCGACATGATCGATCTCCTATCCGGAACACGATTCGCGTATCCCGGACGATGCATCGCCTACATCCCTTGACATGTTACAAACCGCAGGTTGGCGACCATGCGAAACCGTTTGCGCCCGAAGCGATCCGGTGACCGCCCGACGCGTCGCCCGACCGACCGACCCGCGCCGCACGCCCCCGGCGGCACACAACCGTTACCGGTAGCCGACCCCGAGATACGCCGTGGTGGTCAGCGGGCTGCCCGGCCGGTAATGCTCGGACAGGTAGGAGCGCATGGCCTCGATACGCTCGGCCATCGCCCGGTCACCGATACTGCGCCGCATCAACTCCAGGGGCGCGATACCGCGGGTGAGCCGGGCGAGCAGTGCGTCGGCATCGGCGAAGACCATCTCCACGGTATGAGGCACCACGGATACCCGTTCGAACCCCGCCGCGCGCATCTCATGCTCGAATACCTCGGGATTCTCCAAACTTTCGAGGTTCGATGCCGGTGGGCGGATACCCGGGTCGGCGGAGCCCAGCGCGCGCCACGACATCTGCATCCAGGTCGACCGGTCGGCCGGCGCCCAGCTCGATACCACCGCGACCCCGCCGGGCCGCAGCACCCGGAACAGTTCGGCGAACCCGCGCGCACGGTCGGGGAAGAACATCAGCCCGAACATGGAGAACGCCGCGTCGAATTCGGCGTCGGTGAACGGCAATTCCTGTCCGTCACCGACCCGCGCCACCACATTGCCCGCCCCGGCCACTGTCACCGCGCGCTCGAGTTGCTCGATCATCGGCGCGGAGAAATCGATCGCGTCCACCCGCTCGGCGTGCTCCGCGGCCAGTAGGCTCAGCGTGCCGGGACCGGCCGCGACATCGACCACACGGGCGGGCGGCGTATGTCCGGCGAGGCCGGCCAGTTGCACTGCCGCGGCGGCGAACGGGCGCATCACCGAAATAGTGGACACCGCATAGTCCTCGGCGACCAGATCCCACGGATCCACGGCGGCGAGTGGGTTTTCGGGCACGGTCGTATCCGATCTCGTCAATACCTCGGCGCGTACCGGGAGACCGCGGCAGCGGCCACGGTCTCCCCTACGGCCGGGCGCCCGCCGTCCGCGCTCGCCTCACTGCCGTAGACGGTCCGCGGACGAAAGAAGCCCGGCTGCACCCCTCAGAGCGTACGCGTCAGCCGGTCGGCGAGGATCTGCGCGAATTTGGCCGGATCCTTCAGTTCCCCGCCTTCGGCCAGCACAGCCGTGCCGTACAGGAGTTCGGCGGTCTCGGTGAGCTCGGGAACCTTACCCGCGTCGGCGTCGTCCCGGCGGGCGTCGTAGGCATCGCGCAGACCGGTCACCAGCGGATGGGTGGGGTTGAGCTCGAGGATCCGCTTGAACTGCGGCAGCTCCTGACCCGAGGCCCGGTACATCCGTTCCAGCATCGGGGTCATATCGAACACATCACCCACCAGGCAGACCGGCGAACTGGTCAGCCGCGAGCTGAGGCGGACCTCCTTGACGCTGTCCTCGAGGGTCTTGCCCAGCCAGGTCAGCACCTCGGCGAAATCCTTGTCCTGCTGTTCGCGCAGGGCCTCGGATTCCTTCTTCTCCTCCTCGGTCTCCAGATCGACCTCGCCCTTGGCGATCGACTGGAAGGGCTTACCGTCGAAGTCGGTGACCGAGCCGACCCACATCTCGTCCACCGGGTCGGTGAGGATCAGCACTTCGCGGTCCTTGGCGCGGAACGCCTCCAGATGCGGCGACTTCTCCACCTGCTCACGGGATTCGCCGGTCATGTAGTAGATGGCGTCCTGCCCTTCGGGCATCCGTTCCACGTACTGCGCCAGCGTGGTCGCCTCGGTCTCGGAATGGGTAGAGGCGAAGGACGAGACCTCCAGGATGGTCTCCCGGTTGTCGAAGTCGGAGAGCAGGCCCTCCTTCAACACCCGGCCGAATTCCTGCCAGAAGGTGCGGTATTTCGCCTGGTCCTCGGCGCCCTGCAGATCCTTGACACTGCTCAGCACCTTCTTGACCAGACGTTTGCGGATCATCTGGATCTGCCGGTCCTGCTGCAGGATCTCCCGGGACACGTTGAGCGACAGGTCCTGCGCGTCGACCACACCCTTGACGAAACGCAGGTACTCCGGCATCAGCTCTTCGCAGTTGTCCATGATGAACACGCGCTTCACATAGAGCTGGACACCGCGTTTGTGTTCGCGGGTGAACAGATCGAACGGCGCCTGCGAGGGCAGGAACAGCAGCGCCTGATACTCGAACGTACCCTCGGCCTTGAGCGGGATGATCTCCAGCGGCTCGTCCCAGGCGTGGCTGACGTGCCGGTAGAACTCCTGGTATTCCTCCTCGGACACCTCGCTGCGCGGACGGGTCCAGAGGGCCTTCATCGAGTTGAGCGTCTGCTCCTCGACGACGGTTTTCTCCTCCTTCTCCTCACCCTCGCCCTCGGTGACCGTGCGCTCGATCTGCATCCGGATCGGCCAGGCGATGAAATCGGAGTACTTCTTGACGATCTCGCGGAGCTTGTGTTCCTGGGTGTAGTCGAAGAGATGGTCCTCGGGGTCCGCCGGCTTCAAGTGCAGCGTGACGGCGGTCCCCTGCGGGGCCTCGTCGAGGGTTTCGATGGTGTAGGTGCCCGAACCGGCGGTCGACTCCCAGCGGGTGCCGGTGGTCTCCCCCGCCCGGCGGCTGGTGAGCACCACCTTGTCGGCGACCATGAAGGTCGAATAGAAGCCGATACCGAACTGGCCGATCAGCTCCCCGGCCGCGGCCTCGGATTTCGCCTCGTTCAGTTTCCGGCGCACCTCGGCGGTACCGGATTTGGCGAGGGTGCCGATCAGGTCCACCACCTCGGCACGGGACATGCCGATGCCGTTGTCCCGGACGGTGAGGACCCGCTGATCCCGGTCGACCTCCAGCTCGATGTGCAGGTCGTCGGTGTCTACGTGCAGATCCTTGTCCCGATAGGACTCCAGCCGCAGCTTGTCCAGCGCGTCGGAAGCGTTCGAGATCAGCTCCCGCAGGAACGTGTCTTTGTTGGAGTAGACCGAGTGGATCATCAGCTCGAGCAGCTGATGGGTCTCGGCCTGGAACTCGAGTTGTTCGACGTGCTCTGTCACGCTGGACAATGGTAATCAAGCCTGTGCGGAACTCGTCCACAGGTCGGGTGGTGTGCCGGTCGGCGCGGCGAAGTCGCTCAGCGCGGGCACCTCACGTTCGGCGCTGTGCTCCCGCGGCGTCCGGGGGTTCATCCACTCGCGCAGGACCGCGGTGGCCCGGACATCGTCCTCGTTGTACTCCAGCAGCCGGGTGCGCTGGGTGAGGTCGGGCTCGGTGTCGTAACCGACCGCACGCCGATACCAGCTCATCGACGCCTCCCCACCCGCTTCGGGATCGCGCCAGGCGAAACCGGCCACGGGTGCGATCTTCTTGAGTCCTTTACCGCTCGGGCAGATGAACTGATCGGTGACCGCCTGGAACATATCGACCCATTGGATCGAATCGACGAACTCGGTGACCTGTGCTTCGGTCGGCACCCCGGGACGCCCGGCGAACCGCCGCGCCGACTCGTAGAGCCATTTGTCCTCGGCGCTGCGCGAATAGCAGTACGCGGCGAAGGTCTTCCCGGCGGCCAGGGCCTGCGCTCTGATCTCCATCAGCCAGGTCCAGAACTCGCCGAAGGAGCGGCCCTCGTCCTCGGTGGGTAGCGGATCCCAGGTGACGAACGCCCGGTACCGCCCGTCGAGCAGGGTCCCCCACAGGTAGGCGCCCTCCTCCTGATAGCTCTCCAGATCGACATCCACCTCGACATCGGCCCGGCGCACCCAGACCCGGTCGAACCGGCGCACCAGCGGTGCCTGCACCAGCCATGCCCGGGCGGTGACCACGGCCTCCTCGAACGGCCCGTGCTGCCAGTCCTCCGGTTCGGGCCCGGACCAGGCGGCCAGTTCGTCGATGGTCCGCACTCCGTGCCCGCGCAGCACCTCCGCGCGCGAGCCCGGCGCCACCACGCTCACATCACGATGCTCGTTCAACCAGGCCTGGCACCCGCCCTCGGCGCCCCGGCTCCACCAGACGCACTGGCGGCATTCGGGGACCTTCGACGGCACGGTTTCCGACTGGCCGCGCACCACCGCGATCCGGTCCGCGAAACGACTGTCGTAGTCGGGGAGGACCGTGGTCAGGTCGTGGACGAGGATCCGGTCGAAATGGAAGCCGATGACCCCGCCGACCCGGGCGGCCGGCGCCAGCCCGTGACGCTCCAGCATCCGGTACACATGGGCCAGCCGCTGCTGGTCGCGCGGTTGCTGGCGGAGTTTGCGGGCACGGTCGAGAACGGGGTTCCAGGAGAACAGATCCGAGGTCAGCGGGTGGAATTCGGCCGGATCCGGTCGGCGCGGATCGGTCACCTTGTGGTTGACCACGATGACCGGGATATAGCCGCCGTTGCGCTCGTCGCGCAGCAGGATCTCGGCGCCGCCGCGGCGCCCGGTATCGGGCTCCTGCGGCAGCAACCCACCCCAGATCCGGGGCGCGCCCGCCGCGCAGGCACGCAGCGTGGCCTCGGCACGCGCGCTCGCCGGCAGCGCCGGGTCGATGATCACCCAGCCACCGGGGTCGGCCGCGACCAGAGTGTCGCGGACCCGTTCGCGATGGGCCTGTGCCGCCTCGCGCCGCTGCTGCACCCCCGTGTCCTCGCGCACTTCGGCGAGCAGTTCCGGGTGCGCGGCGTCCATCCCGAGCCGATGACGGCAGCCGATCAGACCCCGGGCATCGAGGAACGCGAGCCTGCCCGCACCGGCGGAAATCCGCCCGGCGGGCACGGCGGACTCCCGCCGCTCGCGATCGGCGTGGGAGGGGTCTTCGCTGTCGACACTGCCGGGTTGCACGCAAGCAGTATGGTCCCTGTCCCCGACAGACCACCCAATCGAGCATCCGGGAACAGCGTCGCCGCACCGCCGCGGGCAGCGTCTCTCGCCGCCGCGGCCGGTAACCCGATAGGGTGTCGGCGAACCGTGTGACACGGGTGGACGGTGCGGTTTTCCGTGTCGTACCGCCGTAACGAACCAGCATTACGGAGGGCCTTCGATGGGGTTGTTCACCAAGCGCAAACGGCGGCCGAGTCGGCGGGCCGAGGCCAAGGCTCTCAAGCACAAGGCCGCCATGGAGGCCAAACTCGCCGCGAAGAACGACCGGAAACGCCAACGGGCGGAGGCCCGTTCCCAGCGCAAGGTCGCCCAGGCCCAGGTCGCCACGCTGCAGGCCGAGGAGAAGGCGGCCCTCAAAGCGGCCGCGCGGGCGGAACGCGACCCGTTCAGCCCGGCTCAGATCAGGAAGTACATCGGGGTGGCACGGGTGCTGGTTCCGGTGCTCGCCCCACTGGCCTACCGCGGCGCGACCTATCTGCGCGGGCAGCTCGACGCCCGCCGCGCCAAACAACTCGGCGTCGGGGTGAGCCAGCTCGGCGATTACGCCGGGCACGGCGGCCGGCTACAGGCCCGGATCGGCAATACCGAGGCCGCGCTGGACAAGATCGCGGATGGGCGGTCCGGCAAGGAAAAGGACACCCAGCAATTCGTCGCCGACGCCCGTAACCGGCTCGACGCACTCACCGCCGCCGTCCGCACCGCCGACCAGATGCCCGCCGGGCGGCGGCGGTCGGTGTACGCGTCCATCACGACCGAGCTGTCCCGGATCGAGGCAGACGTCCTCGCTCGCCTCGGCGTCGCCTGACTCCGGGCCGTCATCGAGTGGGTGTCCCCGGCCCGATCCCCGGGCCGGGTGCGCGGGCCCGGGGCCGGTCGGCGACCATGGACACTGCCCTGCCCACTCCCCGACCAGCCGGGCCCGGTCAGGTCGGCTGAACCCGAAAGTCCGCGATGCCCCGCACGTACCCGTCTCCCGCGCCGCTGCGGGGCTGCGTGGTGGGCGCGACCACCGGGATCCTGGCCGTCGCCGCCCACGGTGTCGCGGGTGGCGGATACCCGACATCCGCCGGGGCGGCGTTACTCCTGCTGACGGCCCTGGTGACCGGCGCGGCCGCCGGTTCGGTCATCGGCGGATCGGACCGGTTGCGGGCCGGACCGGGCCGGAGCACGCTGGTCGCGCTCGCGGCCGGGCAGTCCGCCGGGCACTGGGCGCTGACCGGCCTCACCGGTCATCACGGCTCCCCCGTCGAGACAGCGTCCGAGGCCCCGCCGGGGGTGGCGATGATCGCCTTCCACCTACTCGCTGTCGTGGTCTGTGCGCTGGCGATCACCTCGGCCGAGCGGCTCTACCGCTGCGCGTCCTCGGTGCTGCGCGCGCTGCTCGAACCACCACGCCCCACCCCGGGTCTGCCCCGGGTCCGTATCGCCGCGACCACCCCGGTCACGGCTTATCGCTCTCCGAAGGGAGCGCCGGGTCCACGCGCACCGCCCGCGCGCACCGACCCCGCCACCCCTTCCCTCGGAGAGAAAGCTTCCAACACATGTCCCACGGGATCTCCCCCGCCCTGCGCCGTGGTCTGACCGCGACCTTCGCCGCGGGTTTCGTACTGGCCGCGGCCGGTACCGCCGCCGCGCACGTGAGTGTTTCCGCACCGGACGCCACACCCGGTCACGGTGCGGTCGCCACCTTCAGCGTCCCGACCGAATCGGATACCGCCGCCACCACTTCGGTACGGATCACCGTGCCCGGTTTCTCCACCGCGCGCACCGAACCGGTGCCCGGCTGGACCGCGAAAATCGACCGTAACGACAAGGACCAGGTCACCGCCGTCACCTGGACCGCGACCCCGGGATCCCCCGGTATCCGGCCGGGTGAGTTCCAGCGTTTCGCCGTATCGCTCGGGCCGTTCCCGGATTCGGAGTCGGTCGCCTTCCCGGCGGAACAGACCTACAGCGACGGCACCGTCGTGCGCTGGAACGAGACCGGCGACCACGATTCGGTCGAACACCCCTCGCCCGTCCTCGCACTGAACGGCGATGAGGCCGGTCACGGCGGTCACGGTGACGAGGCGGCCGCCGCGCCCGCCGACGACGGCGGCGGCGACACCACGGCCCGCTGGCTGGGCGGTCTGGGGCTGGCGCTGGGCGCACTGGCACTGGGCGCCGGAGTCGGCGCGGTGGTCCGGAGCCGGCGATGAACCACCGCACGTCCCGGTGGGGCCGGCGCTTCGCGCTGGTCGCCACCCTGCTCATGGTGACCCTCGGCGCGCTGGCCGGGCCGGCTGCCGCCCACTCCGCGGTGGTGGGCAGCGATCCCGCGGCCGGCGCGACCGTCGAGGTGGGGCCGCAGCGCGCCACCATCACGTTCAACGAACCTCTGCAGCCCGACTTCCCGGCCATGACCGTGGTGGGTCCGGACGGCAATCTGTGGTCCAAGGGCGAGCCGGTCGTCGACGGCAGGAATCTCAGCGTCGAGGTCGGTGAACTCGGTCCGGCCGGCGAATACCGGATGGCCTTCCGGGTCACCTCGGCCGACGGTCACGTGGTCAACGGTGAGCGCGCTTTCACGCTGAGCAAGCCGGGTAACGGCACTCCGGGCCCGGCCGCGAATGCCCGCGGTGAGAGCGGCGGCTCGGGCGGCGGTATCCCGGTCTGGGTGTACCTCGTGGGTGCGGTCGTCCTGTTCGGCGGCGGTCTCGGGTTCGCGCTGTTCGGCTCGAACTTGGGCAAGGGCAAGAACCAGCGGTGAGAAACGGTGTCCCGAGCGGAACCGACGACCGGTTCGCGCTCGGACTCGTGATACCGGCGGGCCTGATGGGGGTGTTGCTGGCCTGGACGCTCGGCGGGGTTCCGGCGGCCTCGGCGGTGCGTTTCGGCGCCGATATCGCGGGCGCGACGGTGCTCGGCCTGGCCGTGCTGCCCCGGCTGGCGGACCGGATCGAGCTCCCGTGGCGGATGATGGCGGTTCTGGCCGGACTGTGGTGCTGCCTGGAATTCGCCACTCTGGTCTTCGCCGCGGGCGAGGTGGTCGGTTCGGGGGCGACCGCGCTGAGCCCGGCCGATTTCGGCACCTATCTGGCACGGATCAGCGCGGGCCAGATCGGCCTGGCCATCCTGCTGGCCACCGGGGCGAGGGGGGGGGTGAACCCCGTGGCCGTACGGGGGGGCGGGGCGCGCGCACCCGGCCAGGGGGGGGGGTGGGGAGAGGGGGGGGGGGGGGGATGGTGTTGTAGTGTGGGGGTTGGTAGGGGGGGGGGGGGGGGGAGTGGAATG
>NZ_JBKOOL010000194.1:0-9979 GCF_046764065.1 Nocardia sp. NPDC002869 | reverse complement strand
GGCCGCCGAGGCCACCCCGGCGGGCGACGCGGACCCGTACAAAACACCTCGCGACGACGACTGAGTCGCGGCCGATATGACCACAACCGGTGCCGCGGTCGATTTCACCGCGGCCGTCGGGGCGCTGAACAGCGCGCGCTCGGTGACCGTCCTGTGCCATATCCAGCCCGATGCCGACACCCTCGGCAGTGGTTTGGCGCTGGCCGCGGTACTGGATCGCCGCGGCGTGCCGGTACGGGTGTCGTTCGCCGAACCGGCCGAACCGGCGGCCGGACTGCGTACCCTGCCGGGGATGCGGTTCCTGGTGCCGCCCGGCGAGGTGCCGGCCGAGGTGGATCTGCTGGTCACGGTGGACTGCGGCAGTGCGGGCCGGCTCGGCGCACTCGCCGACCGGCTGTCCGGGGCGTCACGCACGCTGGTGATCGACCATCATCGGTCCAACACCCGGTTCGGGGAGATCAACCTGATCGATCCCGACGCCGTGTCCACCGCCAGTGTCGTCACGGCCCTGCTGGACGCCTGGGGCGAGCCGATCGACGCCGGGATCGCCCACTGCCTGTTCGCCGGGCTGGCCACCGACAGTGGGTCGTTCCGTTGGGTGACCCCCGGGACCCACGCGCTGGCCGAACGGCTGCTGGCCACCGGGATCGACGGCGCCGCCATCACCCGCACCCTGATGGACACCCATCCCTTCGCGTGGTTGCAGATGTTGTCGACGGTGCTCGCCTCGGCCCGGCTCGATCGCGCGGCGCACGGCGGAACCGGGCTGGTCGCGGCGTTCGTGCTGGCCACCGATCTCGCCGAGGTGCGGCAGGAAGAGGCCGAGAGTGTGGTCGATATCGTGCGGGCGACCGCGGAGGCCGGGATCGCGGCGGTATTCAAAGAGGCCCGGCCGACCGATGAACGACGCCGCTGGACGGTATCGCTGCGGTCCAAGGACAGCGGTCCCGGGACCGGTGACGGCGCCGATGTCGCGGCCGTGGCCGCGGGTCTCGGCGGCGGCGGTCATCGCTACGCGGCCGGGTACACGACCTACGGTGAACCGGCGGACATCCTGGCGCAGTTGCGGACCGCGCTGGGCTAGGCGTACCTCCGCGTTCGCTACGGCCGTGCGCGTTTTGCGGATGGGCTTCGCCCAGCGGCGCCATCAGGGTGCGCGCCGCTCGCGACAGTTGAGGAGGCGCCCTACGGCGCGATCCGGGGCCGCCGGGCGCGCTCGCACGGGCGAGTACGGACGGGAACCCGACGATGCACACGGAGTTGACCGGGCCACCGGCCCCGGCGGTGGCGGCCGGGCCCCGGCGGATCCTGGGTCTGGCGCTGCCGACCCTGGGCGTGCTGGTGGCCGAACCGATCTACCTGTTGTTCGATCTCGCCGTGGTGGGCCGGCTCGGGGCACTGGCACTGGCGGGACTGGCCGTCGGTGGCCTGATCCTCGCCCAGGTCAGTTCGCAGCTGACCTTCCTCGCCTACGGGACGACCGCTCGCTCGGCGCGGCGGCACGGGGCGGGGGACGAGCCGGGAGCGGTCGAGGAGGGCGTCCAGGCGAGCTGGCTGGCCGGCGGTATCGGACTGGTGATCGTCCTGGTGGTGCAGGGGGCCGGGGTGCCGATCGCCGGAGCCGTCGCGGGGGACGCGCAGATCGCGGCCGAGGCGCTGGCCTGGTTGCGGATCGCCCTGTTCGGAGTGCCGCTGATCCTGCTGTCCATGGCCGGGAACGGGTGGATGCGGGGGGTGCAGCAGACGCGGCGCCCGCTCACCTATGTGGTGCTCGGGCTGGGCCTGTCGGCGGTGCTGTGCCCGCTGCTGGTGCACGGACTCGCCGGGCTGCCGCGGCTGGGACTGCCCGGGTCCGCGGTGGCCAATGTGGTGGGTCAGGCGGTGACGGCCGGGTTGTTCCTGGGTGCGCTCGCCCGGGCCCGGGTGCCGCTCGCCCCACGGCTGCCGGTGATGCGGGCCCAGTTGGTGCTCGGCCGTGATCTGATCGTGCGCAGTCTCGCCTTCCAGATGTGTTTCGTCTCGGCGGCCGCCGTCGCCTCCCGGTTCGGGGCGGCGTCGGTGGCGGCACATCAGCTGGTCCTGCAACTGTGGAATTTTCTCGCCCTCACCCTGGATTCGCTGGCCATCGCGGCGCAGACGCTGGTGGGATCGGCGCTGGGCGCCCGGAACGCGGCGGGCGCGCGGGCGGTGGCCCGCCGCGTCACCGGCTGGTCGGAGGTGTTCGCGCTGGCCCTGGCCGCGGCCTTCGCGGCCGGCGCGGTGCTGATTCCGCCGCTGTTCACCACCGATGTGGCGGTCCTGGACCGGACCGGCGTCGTGTGGTGGTACTTCGTGGCCATGATCCCGGTGGCCGGTGTGGTCTTCGCCCTGGACGGGGTGCTGCTGGGCGCGGGGGACGCCGCCTATCTGCGCACCACCACCCTGGGCGCCGCCCTGGTCGGTTTCCTGCCCGCGATCTGGCTGTCACTGGCCTTCGATTGGGGGATCGGCGGAATCTGGTGCGGTCTGATCGCGTTCATGCTGTTGCGGCTGGCGGCGGTGAGCGTGCGGGCGCTCTCGGGGCGCTGGATCCGTGTCGGTGCCGAAATCCCGTAGTGAGCGGGTGGCCGGGTACAGAGGTGCCGGGTGAAGCAGGCGATATGCGAAGGTGGGTGTGGTGATACCCAAGTTGATGGCGGTGAGCGATATCCATGTCGGTCACCAGGGCAACAAGCCGGTGGTCGAGGACATCCGTCCCGATTCCCCGGAGGACTGGCTGATCGTCGCCGGTGATGTCGCCGAACGCAGCGACGATATCCGCTGGGCGTTGAAACTGCTGCGGGAGCGGTTCGCCACCGTGATCTGGGTGCCCGGCAACCACGAACTGTGGACCACCGCCAAGGACCCGGTGCAGATGCACGGGGTGGCGCGCTACGACTACCTGGTCTCGATGTGCCGGGATCTGGACGTGCTCACCCCGGAGGACCCGTTCCCGGTGTGGACCGGCGCGGGCGCCGAGACCCACGGCGGCGCGGTGACCATCGCTCCGCTGTTCCTGCTCTACGACTACTCGTTCCGGCCCGAGGGCGCCCGCACCAAGGCCGAGGGATTGGCTATCGCGCGGGAGCGCAATGTCGTGGCCACCGACGAATTCCTGCTGGCGCCGGACCCCTACCTCACCCGCGACGCCTGGTGCGAGGCCCGGCTGCGGGCGACCCGGCGCCGGCTCGACAATCTGCCCGAGGGCACCCCGCTGGTCCTGATCAACCATTTCCCGCTGCTGCGCGAGCCCACGGATATGCTCTGGTACCCGGAGTTCGCGCTGTGGTGCGGGACCGAGCAGACCGCCGACTGGCACACCCGCTACAACGTGCTCTGCGCCGTGTACGGGCATCTGCACATCCCGCGGACCACCTTCCACGACGGGGTCCGGTTCGAGGAGGTCTCGCTGGGCTATCCGCGGGAATGGCAGAAGCGCGGTAAGCCCGACAACCTGCTGCGCCAGATCCTGCCCGACCCGAAGTACGCCCCGGGCGATCTGAACGAATGGGGCGGCCATTTCCGGGTGACGCCCGAGATGGCGGCCGCCGCGGCGGAGATGCGGGCCAAGGCCCAGCGCCGGCGGGGGCTCGACTGAGGTGCCCGGCCCGTACCCCGGAGTTCCCGGCAACGCCGCGCGCGGGCGGTGGGCGGTGTGCCCGGTGCCGCCGGCTGCGCACCCAGTAGGCTCGGCGACGATGATCGAGACAATCCTGCCCGCCGATGTCGCCTCCGCCGAGTTGTTCGACTATCCGGAGGATCTGAAACCGCATCCCGCCGAGGAGCACCTCATCGCGAAATCGGTGGACAAGCGGCGACGTGACTTCATCGGTGCGCGGCACTGCGCCCGTCAGGCCCTGGCGCAGCTCGGCGAACCGGCGGTGGCGATCGGCAAAGGGGAGCGGGGCGCGCCGGTGTGGCCGCGTGGGATCGTGGGCAGCCTCACGCATTGCGACGGCTTCCGCGGTGCGGCGCTGGCACACAAGATGCGCTACCGGTCGATCGGGATCGACGCCGAACCACATGACACCCTGCCCGAGGGGGTTCTCGATTCGGTGAGCCTGCCCGCCGAACGGGAATGGCTGCGCACCAGCGATTCCGCGCTGCACCTCGATCGCCTGCTCTTCTGTGCCAAGGAGGCCACCTACAAGGCGTGGTTCCCGCTCACCACCCGCTGGCTCGGTTTCGAGGACGCGCACATCACCTTCACCGTGGACGAGGCCACCGACAGCACCGGCTCGGGGACCTTCCGGTCGCAGCTGCTGGTACCCGGGCAGACCGGTGACGGCGGACTGCCGCTGACCTCCTTCGCCGGACGCTGGCGGATCACCGGCGGTTTCATCGTCACCGCGATCGCGTACAGCTGATGGCGGATCTGCTGGGCGGTCTGCTGATCGTCGACAAGCCGGAGGGCCCGACCAGCCACGATATCGTGGCGAAATCGCGGAAACTGCTGCGCACCAAGAAGATCGGGCATGCGGGCACGCTCGACCCCATGGCGACCGGGGTGCTGGTGCTCGGGGTGGAACGTGCCACCAAACTGCTGGGACTGCTCACCCTCACCACGAAGAGCTATACCGCGACCATCCGCCTGGGCCGGTCCACCACCACCGACGACGCGGAGGGTGAGGTGCTCACCACCACGGCGGCCGACGGTATCGACGACGCCGGGATCGCCCGGGTGGTCGCCACCCTCACCGGTGAGATCCAGCAGGTGCCGGCCACCGTGAGCGCGATCAAGGTCGGTGGGGAGCGTGCCTACGCCCGGCATCGGGCCGGTGAAGAGGTGAAACTCGCGGCGCGTCCGGTCACCGTCGCCCGGTTCGAGGTGCTGGCGCGTCGCGACCTTCCGGACGAGGGTCTGGTCGATCTGGATGTGGTGGTCGACTGTTCGTCGGGCACCTATGTGCGCGCGCTGGCCCGCGATCTGGGTGCGGCGCTCGGAGTGGGCGGCCATCTGACCGCATTGCGGCGGACCCGGGTCGGGCCGTTCACGCTGGAGCACGCGCGCACGCTGGAGGAACTGGCCGAGGATCCGGCGCCCAGCTTGGGTATCGATGCCGCGGTGGCCCTGTGCTTCCCGCATCGCACGATCGACGCCGCCCAGGCGGAGAAACTGCGGGACGGGCGCTGGCTGGAACCCGTCGGGACAGCGGGCGTATATGCCGCTCGCACCGCGGACGAGAAGGTGATCGCGCTGCTCCAGGAGAAGGGCAATCGTGCCTCGCCGGTGCTGGTGGTGCGCCCGCGGGGGCTGATCGACTGATCGCCCGCCCGAAATCAGCCGGGGATCGGTTCGGCGGTGTACCGGCCGCGCAGCCGCTGGACCGCGTCGTCCATATGTTCACGCAGTAGCCGGTGTATCCGGGGCGCTGTGGCCGCCCCGATCGCCTCGCGCAACGCCACATGCTCCTGGGCCTGGACTCCCAGGTCCGGGTAAGTGGTCTGCAGGGCGCCCAGGCACATCCGGGTCTCGATCAGCAGCGTGCGCGCCGCCCGGACCAGCCGCGGGCTACCGGCGGCCGCCACGAGCGCCTCATGGAACTGCCGATCGGCGTCGGAGACGCCCGCGGCATCCCCGGCCTCGGCCCGGTCGAGCATGACCTGCACGCTCGGAGCCAGTGCCGCGTAGGCGATCTCCCGGCGGCCGTCGAGGATCAGGGTGAGCGCTCCGCCCTCGATGGCGGTGCGTGAACGGTAGATATCGACGACATCGGCGAGGGTCAGCTCGATGACGAAGATGCCGCGATTGCGGATACTGCGCAGCAATCCCTCCGACACCAGGCGCTGCATGGCTTCCCGGACCGGCCCCCGGGAGACCCCGAACTGCGCGGCCAGATCGGCTTCGCCCAGCTGGGCGCCCGGTTCCAGACCGCCGCGCACGATCGCCTCGCGCAGTTTGTCCGCGATCACTTCGGCGGTGGACCGCTGATCGACCGGTTCGAAATCAACCACCGACATGTTCAGACCCTTCCGCGAACAATGCGCCCAGCGACGACGATATCGGGGTCGCGCCGATGAGCCGTAATCCTTCCCAGATGGTGACCTGGTTCGCGGTGAGCACCGGTTTGCCCAGCGCTTCTTCCAGCCGCGGCAGTACCTCGAGTGTGTGCATGGCGGTATCGGGGATCAGTAGCGCCTGCGCGTCGGGGTGGTCGTTGGCGACGGCGAGTTCGAGTACCTGCTCGGTGGTGAGCGTGCCGACCTCCGCCGCGGTTTCGATACCCGCGCTCCGGAACGCGACCACCGTGATCCCGGCGTCGGCCAGGAAATCGGCGAACAGCCGTGCGACCTCGTCGGGGTAGCTCGCCGCTACCGCCACCCGGTGCACACCGAGCGCTCGGGCCGCCGAGACGAACGCGAAGCTGGTGCTGGAGGCGGGTACGCCCGCGGCTTTCGCCAGGCCGCGAACCTGCTCGCGGGCGCCATCCGGGCCGAAGACGAAACTGCCGGAGGTGCAGGCCCAGACGACCGCGTCGGGTTGCTGTGCGGCGAGCTGCTCTGCCCCGTGCCGCAGTTTGTCCGGGCTGCCCAGATCCTGGAGTTCCGGGATCGCGTGCAGATCGGTGCCGTAGATATGGGCCACCGGCAGGCGGACGCCGAGCAGCGATTCCGCGCGTGGGTAGTCGTCCTCGGCGGCGTGGTCGGGGTAGATGAAACCGATCGTGGGTGCCGTCATGGGGTCTCCGTTCTCGAAGCGGGCTCTCTCGGGGGACGGCATGCCTCAGAACACTTCCAGCAGCCATCGGCCGGGGCCCATCATGGGCAGTTTCATCCGGCCGAGACAGGCCCACATGGTGAGCTGGTTGGCGGTGAGGATCGGCTTGCCCAGTGCTCTTTCCAGCGGTTCGATGATGTCGTAGGTGGGCAGATTGGTGCAGCTGACGAAAATGGCCTCGGCCTGTGGGTCGTCGGCGCCGATGATCCGTTCGGCGATGGTGCGGTAGTTGACTTTCCAGATACCGCCGCCCAGGCCCAGGTGTTCGGAGCGGACCACCGTGCAGCCGGCCTCGTCGAGGAAATCGCGTAGTTTTCCGGTGAGCACTTCGTCGTAGGGGGTCATGATCGAGATCCGGCCGATATCGAGATGTCGGACGGCCTCGAGCAGCGCGCCGGAGGTGGTGACGGCGTTCGCGGCGCCGGCGCGGCAGATGGTGTCGCGCAGCGAGCGTTCGTACTCGATGCCCTTGATGAAACTGCCCGAGGTGCACAGGTAGGCGACGACCTCGGGTTCGACGTGTAGCACATTGCGCGTCGCGGCCGTCAGATGCACCGCGTCGGAGACCAGTTCGGCCATGGCCAGCGAGACAGGTACCGGTTCGTACGGTGTCCGCGCCAGGTGCAGGCTCACCTCCAGCGGTGCCCAGCGCCAGAGTTCGCGCTCGAGCGCCAGGTCGAACGGTGCGATGACACCGATGCCCCGCTGCGCGACCGGGCCCTCCATATCGGGAAAATCGAACTCCACTGCGGCCCCTCTCGCACTCAGCCGGGAAGACCTCCGAGAACGATCGGATTGTTGACAATCATACGATGTGACCATACCGTGTCAATATGGAATCGGGACCGATTGTCACCGTTGTGCACAGTGGCCGTCCGCCCGATCCGGCCCTCATGGCGCCGGTGAGTGCGCGGGCCACGGTGCGGTACACCGACTCCGCCGGATTGGCGGATGCGCTGCCCGGCGCGCAGGTGCTCTTCGTCTACGACTTCCAGACGCACGCGCTGCCCGGCGCCTGGCCCGCGGCCGACCGGCTGCAGTGGGTGCACGTCGCCGCGACCGGTGTCGATACCGTGCTGTTCCCCGAACTGTGCGGCAGCGACGTGGTCGTCACCAATACCCGGGGCGTCTTCGACACCGCGATCGCCGAATACGTCCTCGGGCAGATCCTGGATTTCGCCAAGGATCTCACCGGCTCCCACCGGCTCCAGCAACAGCAGGTCTGGCGGCACCGTGAATCCGAGCGTATCTCGGGCGCGACCGCGCTCGTCGTCGGCACCGGGGCGATCGGCCGGGCCATCGCCGGACTGTTGCGTGCCGCGGGGATGCGGGTACGGGCAGTGGGCCGCCGGGCCCGCCACGACGATCCGGATTTCGGTGTCGTGGGCACCGACCTGTACGCCGAACTGCCCTGCGCCGACTACGTGATCGCCATCGCCCCGCTCACCGACCGCACCCGGCATATGTTCGACGCCCGTGCGTTCGGCGCCATGAAGCCCCACGCCCGGTTCATCAATGTGGGCCGTGGCGAACTCGTGGTGACCGACGACCTCGTCGCCGCCCTGCGTTCGGATGGAATCGCCGGCGCCGCACTGGACGTGGTGGACCCGGAACCGCTACCGTCCGGCCATCCACTGTGGAGCCTGCCCACCGCCCGGATCACGCCGCACAACTCCGGGGATTTCATCGGCTGGCGTGCCGAGATGGTCTCCGCGTTCGCCGCCAACTTCGACCGCTGGTCGGCCGGCCGTCCGCTGGACAATGTCGTCGATAAAACGCTCGGGTACGTGCCCGGCTGAAGGAGGGCCTCAGATGAGCCGACCCGAGACCCCGCGACCGACCGACCCCGTCGAGATGACCGCGGTGGAACTGGTCTCGGCCTATGCCGCCGGGATCCTGTCCCCGGTCGAAGCGACCGAGGCCGTGCTTGCCGCCATCACCGCCCGCGATACCGATATCAACGCCTACTGCCTCGTCGACCCCGACCGGGCGCTGGTCCAGGCCAAGGATTCCGAGGCCCGCTGGCAGTCCGGGCACGTCCGCGGCCTGCTCGACGGGGTACCCATCTCGATCAAGGACATCTTCCTCACCGAGGGCTGGCCCACCCGGCGCGGCTCCCTGAGTATCGGCCCGGAGGGCCCGTGGCCGGTGGACAGTCCCGTCGCCGCCCGGGTGCGGGAGGACGGCATGGTGATCGTCGGTAAGACGACGACACCGGAGATCGCCTGGAAGGGCGTGACGGACAGCCCGCTCACCGGGATCACCCGCAACCCCGTCGACCCCACCCGCACCGCGGGGGGATCCTCCGGCGGCAGCGCCGCGGCGGTCGCCGCCGGGATGGGTCCGGTCTCGGTCGGCACCGACGGCGGCGGCAGCGTGCGGATCCCGGCCGCGTTCTGCGGCATCGTCGGATTCAAACCCACCCACGGTCGTATCCCGCTGTACCCGGCCAGCCCGTTCGGCCCGCTGGCCCACGGCGGGCCGCTGACCCGCACGGTCGAGGACGCGGCACTGCTGCTCGATATCCTCGCCCTCCCGGACCCGCGCGATCCCACCGCACTCGCGCCCACGCTGACCACGTTCCGCGGCCAGATCCAGCGCGATGTCCGCGGCGTCACCGCCGCCTATTCGCCGACGCTGGGCTATATCCGGCCCGATCCGGAGGTCGAGGCAATTGTGTCCGGGGCCGTGCACGCGCTCGAGACCGCCGGGTTGCGCGTCTCGGCCGCCGACCCCGGCTTCCCCGATCCGCGCGACGCCTTCGATGTGATGTGGGCGGCGGGCGCCGCGGCGATGCTGGCGAACTTCCCGGCGGGTGCGCGCGAGAACGCCGACCCCGGCCTGCGGCGGGTCTGGGAACACGGTGAAACCCTCACCGCGACCGACTATCTCGACGCCCGCGCGGTCGCCGCCCAGGCGGCGATCACCATGGGGACGTTCCACACCGCCTACGACATCCTCCTCACTCCCACGGTCCCGATCACGGCGTTCGAAGCCGGCCACGACGTGCCGCCCGGCAGCGATATGTCCGACTGGCCGGATTGGACGCCCTACACGTATCCGTTCAATCTCACCCAGCAACCCGCGCTCAGCATTCCGGCCGGGCGGACACGCGACGGCATGCCGGTCGGGCTACAAATCGTAGGGCCCCGGCACTCCGACGACCTGGTGCTGGCGATCGGGCGGTACGCGGAGGCCGTGCTGGCCGGGCGCTGAGCTGTGTTTATCGGCGCCGCCTCCGGC
>NZ_JBKOOL010000193.1:0-9997 GCF_046764065.1 Nocardia sp. NPDC002869 | reverse complement strand
GCCCGAAGCGCATGCGGCGAAGCCGCGAGTCTCGGGCGCTGAACAGCGGGACCATCGGGGGCCTCGACCCCGCCCCGCCGGAGGCGGGGCCATGTCACAGCCCATACTATTGGGCGCGTGAGTACCGTCTACGACTGCGCCGATCCCGACTCGCGCGCCGCCGGCCTGGCCGCGGCTACCAGTGCTCTGAGATCGGGGCGGTTGGTCGTAGTGCCCACCGATACGGTGTACGGTCTGGCTGCCGACGCGTTCGATTCCGCTGCGGTCGCGTCATTGCTTGCGGCCAAGGGCCGGGGGCGGGATATGCCGGTGCCGGTGCTGGTGGGTTCGTGGAACACGATCGACGGACTGGTGTTCTCGGTGCGGCCGCAGGCTCGTGAGCTGATCCGGGCGTTCTGGCCCGGGGGGCTGAGTATCGTTGTGCAGCAGGCTCCTTCGCTGTCCTGGGATCTCGGTGAGGCGCGTGGCACGGTGATGCTGCGGATGCCGTTGCATCCGGTGGCGCTGGAATTGTTGCAGGAGGTCGGTCCGCTGGCGGTGTCCAGTGCCAATATTTCCGGTAAGCCCGCGGCCGAGAATGTGTCGCAGGCGCGGGAGCAGCTCGGCACCCAGGTGGGTGTATTCCTGGACGGCGGTCCGGCCCAGCACGCGAAGCCGTCCACCATTGTCGATCTCACCGCTGATCAGCCGCGGATCCTGCGTGCGGGCGCGGTGCCGACCGAGGCGGTCGCCGAAGTGCTGGGAGTCACCGCCGAGTCGTTGATCGGGTCCGTCGCGCGGTGAATGTAGCGGTGTCGATGAGGGTACGGGCGGTATCCCCGGCCGCGGGGTGGTGGTCGGCGCGATGACCGGTTACGGTGCGGTCGTCCCGCTACGCGAGCTCCTGCTGGTGTTGCTGATCTCGGCGGTGGTGACCTTTCTGGCCACCGGCGGGATCCGGACGCTGGCCATCGGGTTCGGCGCGGTGGCCATTCCGCGCGACCGCGATGTGCACGTGAAGCCGATCCCGCGAATGGGCGGGGTGGGTATGTACATCGGCGTGGTGGCGGCCGTTTTGTTCGCTCATCAGTTGCCGGCGCTGCGCCGCGGCTTCGATTACCGGCCCGATATCGCCGCCGTGCTGGTCGCGGCGACGATCATCGTCGGGGTCGGGATCGTGGACGATCGGTGGGGCCTGGACGCGCTCACCAAGTTCGCCGGTCAGGTCACTGCCGCCGGGGTGATGGCGGTGATGGGCCTGGGCTGGTACCTGATCTACGACCCGTTCAACAACAGCACCGTCGTCCTCGACGGATTGCAGGGTGGCCTGGTCACCGTCGCGGTCGCGGTGACCCTGATCAATGCCATGAACTTCGTCGACGGCCTGGACGGCCTGGCCGCCGGCCTGGGCCTGATCGCTTCGTTCGCGGTGTTCGCTTTCGCGGTCGGCCTGCTCACCGAACAGGGCGGTTCGGTGGACAGCTATCCGCCCGCCCTGCTGGCCGCTGCCATGGCCGGTGCCTGCCTCGGGTTCCTGCCGCATAATTTCTCGCCGGCCCGGATCTTCATGGGTGATTCGGGATCCATGCTGATCGGGTTGGTGCTGGCCGCGGTGTCGACCAGTGCGTCCGGCCGGATCCCGCTGCAGGGTTACGGGCCGCGCGATATCGTCGGCCTGCTCTCGCCGTTGCTGCTGGTCGGCGCGGTGATGTTCATTCCGGTGCTGGATCTGCTGCTCGCGATCGTGCGCCGGGTGCGCGCCGGGGTCAGTTTCTCCACGCCCGACAAGATGCATCTGCACCACCGGCTGCTGCAGATCGGGCATTCGCAGCGCCGGGTGGTGCTGGTGATCTATCTGTGGGTCGGCATCCTTGCGTTCGGTGCGGTCGGCACCTCGGTGATGGACCGCCGGGTGGTGGTGCTGATGATGGCCGCCGGCCTCCTGTTCGCGCTGGTCGTGACCGCTGTTCCGGGGTTGTGGCGGCGGCAGGCCCGCCGGGAGGCGGCGGGCTCGGCTTCCGACTCCGGGTAGAGTTCGGACCGTGTCCACGAGTTCCGCCGGCCCCAGCACCCCCGATAGCGCCGATGCCCCGCTCCGCGCGGCGTTGCGCTATGGACTGATCGGTCTGGTTGTTTTGACGGTGCTGGCGGCGGCCATCGCGACAGCGCTGGCCGGAACCGCGGGACTGTGGGGCGCGCTGCTGGGTGCCGCGATCGGTGGGGGTTTCATCCTGACCACGGCGGTGGTCGTGCTGCTCGGCGCGAAACTCCCGCCGTCCACCGCCGGGCTGATCATGCTGGTCAGCTGGGTCGGAAAGCTGCTGGTGGCGCTGATCGTGGTCGCCGTTCTGCAACGATTCGAGTTCTACGACCGGGTGGCGCTGTTCCTGACCGTCGTGGGGGCCCTGGTCATCGTTCTGGGGGCCGAAACTTACGGTGTATTGCGACAGAAAGTTCCCTATGTAACCGTCCCCGAGCAGGGCGGAAAAGAGGATCCCGGCCAGGGCTGACCAGGGTCTACGACAATTTGTCGTAGATTACATCGCCCCCGCTACACGTTGTCGTAGTTCTCTTGGTAAAGTGTTGGTAAGCAAGCGACTAAGCCAGGGGTGCCGACCCGGCAAGACCAGCTACCGCTATGCTACTGCCGTGCCGTGCTCGTAAAGGGTTCGGTTCTGCATGTCGACGATGTCGCCGACACACGTACAGACGCCAGCGCGGATCGCCGCTACAGCTGCTGACGACCTCGAGCCGACCTCAGTCGACCCACATTGATCGTCAATGTCCGATCGAACCGCGGGAGCGAAAACTTCCCGCGGCCCGAACACGGGAGAGAACGCTGAGCGTCACTACCTTGGCCGCGGAGTTTCACGCGCCGTCGCTAACCGACTTCTTCCCTCCGGCGGTGCTGTTCGAAGGGACCCCCTTCGAACTCGATCGGCTGATGCTGGTCCGGCTCGTGATGACCGCTGTCCTGATCGCATTCCTGTTCCTGGCGTTCCGGACTCCGCGAATCGTGCCGAAACGACTGCAGAACGTCGGCGAAATGGGCCTGGTCTTCGTCAAGGAGCAGATCTGTGACGAGATCCTCGGCAAGGAAAACGGCCGCAAGTTCTTCCCGTTGATCGCGACGATCTTCTTCACCGTCCTGTTCCTGAACTTTTCGGGTGTGATCCCCGGTCTGAACATCTCGTCGAACGCGCGTATCGGCATGCCGCTGGTACTGGCCGTGATCGCGTATATCGCGTTCAACTATGTGGGCATCAAGAAGTACGGCTTCTTCACCTATATGCGCAGCAGCATCGTCGTTCCGAATGTTCCGCCGGCCATGCACGTGCTGCTCATTCCGATCGAGTTCATCTCGACCTTCGTGCTGCGGCCCTTCACGCTGACCGTCCGACTCATGGCCAATATGCTCGCCGGTCACATCATGTTGGTGCTGTTCTTCAGCGCGACCCAGTTCTTCCTCTTCGACGCGGACGCCTGGATGAAGGTGTTCTCGCCTTTCTCGCTGCTGGGCGGGCTCGCATTCACGCTGTTCGAGCTACTGGTCATCTTCCTGCAGGCCTATGTGTTCGCGTTGCTGACCGCCGTGTACATCAGCCTTGCCCAGCACGCCGACGAACACTGACCGACCGGAACAACCGATAAGGACCTGCTGCACCACGCCGTCCGGCGGGTGAGCAACAGAAAGGGAATGGAAGACTCATGAGCCTCTCGTACCTGGCCCAGGAAGCTGCCACCAACGAATCCACGCTGAAGGGCCTCGGCGCTGTCGGCTACGGCCTGGCCGCCATCGGCCCCGGCATCGGCGTCGGTATCGTCGTCGGTAAGGCGATCGAGGGTATTGCCCGCCAGCCCGAGCTTTCCGGCACCATCCGGACCAACATGTTCCTCGGCATCGCGTTCACCGAAGCCCTGGCGCTGATCGGTCTCGTCGCCGGCTTCATCTTCTGATTCCGATGAACGAGTTCATTCTGCTCGCAGCGGCTGAGGGAGAGGATGTGAATCCTCTCATCCCCGCGACGTACGACATCGTCTGGTCGGCGGTCTGCGTGGCGATTATCGCCTTCGTGGTCTACAAATACGCCGTTCCGCGCCTGATGAAGGTGCTGGACGAGCGCGCCGACAAGATCGAGGGTGGCATCGATCGGGCCGAGGCCGCGCAGGCCGAAGCCCAGGAGACGCTGCAGCAGTACCAGAAGCAGCTGGCCGACGCACGTCTGGAAGCCGCGAAGATCCGCGAAGACGCCCGCACCCAGGGTCAGCAGATCCTCGCCCAGATGAAGGCGGACGCCCAGGCCGAGAGCGACCGTATCGTCGCGGCCGGGCACACCCAGCTGGAAGCCCAGCGCCAGCAGATCCTGACCGAGCTGCGGGCCGAGGTCGGCCGCACCGCGGTGGACCTGGCCGAGAAGATCATCGGGCAGTCGGTATCGGACGAGGCCAAACAGGCCGCGACGATCGAGCGATTCCTCGACGAGATCGACCGTTCGGACGCCGGTATCGGGGTCGGAAGGTAACGACGGAGGAGTGAAAACCATGTACGCAGCGAGCCGTGAGGCCAGCTCCCGGTCCAAGGAGGCGCTTCGGGCCGCGCTGACCGGAAGCAACGGTGTTGCGGCCACGACGGGGTCCGAACTGTTCGCCGTTGTCGACGTACTGGACGACCAGCGTCCGCTGCGTGTGGCGCTCGCGGACGTATCGGTGCCCGGTTCGGTCCGCGCCGAACTCAGCGAGCGGGTCTTCGGGAGCCAGGTCAGCGCTGCCACTCAGGCGGTGCTGACCACTGCGGTCGCCCAGGACTGGTCGCGTGCCCGGGACCTGGTCGACACTCTGGTGCTGCTCGGTCAGCTGGCCTACCTGGAATCGGCCTCCGAGAAGGGCCGGTTGACCGCCGTCGAGGACGAACTGTTCCGCTTCGGCCGGATCATCGCCGACAACCCGGAGCTGGAACAGGCCCTGTCCGACCGCGCCGCCTCGGCGGCGGCCAAACGGGAACTGCTCGAGCGGCTGCTGTCCGGTAAGTCCGAGTCCATCACCAGGGCTCTCGCCGAACAGATGGTGACCAGGCAGCGTGCCGGGATCGGTGTGGCCTTCGACGAACTGTCCGACCTGGCCGCGGCCCGGCGCGAACAGATCGTCGCGCACGTCCGGTCGGCGATCGAGCTGACCGACTCCCAGCGTGAACGGCTGGGCGGCGCCCTGGCACGTATCTACAACAAGGCTGTCACCGTGCATGTCGAGGTCGATCCCGAACTGTTGAGCGGGCTCGTCGTGCGCATCGGCGACGATGTGATCGACGGCAGCGCGATCGGCCGACTGGAGCGGTTGCGCCGTTCGCTGACCTAGCGGCGGGGCGCCGGGCACCGGTCCGGCGCGAACCGCTCAACACCCCGACATTCCAGACCAGAGACCGAGAGCAGGAAGAACATGGCGGAGCTGACGATCTCCTCCGACGAGATCCGTAGCGCGATCGAAAGCTACACCCAGAGCTACACCCCGGAAACCTCCATCGAGGAAGTCGGTGTCGTCACCGATACCAGTGACGGCATCGCGCACGTCAGCGGCTTGCCTTCGGCCATGGCCAACGAGCTGCTGGAATTCCCGGGCGGTGTGCTCGGCGTCGCGCTGAACCTCGAGGACCGTGAAATCGGTGCCGTCGTGCTCGGCGAGTACGCCGGCCTCGAAGAGGGCCAGCAGGTGCGCCGCACCGGCGACGTGCTCTCGGTCCCGGTCGGCGACAAGTTCCTCGGCCGCGTCGTGAACCCGCTCGGCCAGCCGATCGACGGCCTGGGCGAGATCGAGGCCGACGAGCGTCGCGTCCTCGAACTGCAGGCCGCCACCGTGCTGGAGCGCCAGCCGGTCGAGGAGCCGATGGCCACCGGTATCACCGCCATCGATGCACTGACCGCCATCGGCCGCGGCCAGCGTCAGCTGGTGATCGGCGACCGCAAGACCGGTAAGACCGCGGTCTGCATCGATACGATCCTGAACCAGAAGGCCAACTGGGAGTCCGGCGATCCGGCCAAGCAGGTGCGCTGCATCTACGTGGCGATCGGCCAGAAGGGCTCCACCATCGCGGGCGTGAAATCGGCCCTCGAGGAGCACGGCGCGCTGGAGTACACCACCATCGTCGCCGCCCCGGCCTCCGATTCCGCCGGCTTCAAGTGGCTGGCTCCCTACACCGGTTCGGCCATCGGCCAGCACTGGATGTACCAGGGCAAGCACGTCCTGATCGTGTTCGACGACCTGACCAAGCAGGCCGAGGCCTACCGCGCCATCTCGCTGCTGCTGCGCCGCCCGCCGGGCCGTGAGGCCTACCCGGGTGACGTCTTCTACCTGCACTCGCGGCTGCTGGAGCGTTGCGCCAAGCTCTCCGACGAGATGGGCGGCGGTTCGATGACCGGTCTGCCGATCATCGAGACCAAGGCCAACGACATCTCGGCCTTCATCCCGACCAACGTCATCTCCATCACCGACGGGCAGGTCTTCCTGGAGTCCGACCTGTTCAACAAGGGCGTCCGCCCGGCGATCAACGTCGGTACCTCGGTCTCTCGTGTCGGTGGTGCCGCGCAGACCAAGGGTATGAAGAAGGTCGCCGGTTCGCTGCGTCTGGAATTGGCGCAGTACCGCGAGCTGGAAGCCTTCTCCGCGTTCGCCTCCGATCTGGACGCCGCGTCACTGGCACAGCTCGAGCGCGGTGCCCGCTGGGTGGAGCTGCTCAAGCAGGACCAGTACACCCCGGTGGCGGTCGAGGATCAGATCGTATCGATCTACCTGGTCGACGCCGGCTACTACGACTCGGTGCCCGTCGGGGACATCCGCCGGTTCAACACCGAGCTGCTCGAGGATCTGCACAGCAATGCCGCTGATGCCTTCAAGAGCATCGCGGGTGGCAAGGTACTCGACGGTGACGCTGCCGAGCAGATCAAGACCGCGACCGACAATTTCAAGCAGGGCTTCCTGGCCTCCGACGGCACCCGCGTGGTGAACGAACCGGGCGCCGACGAACTCGGGCACGAAGAGGTCGAATCGCTGTCGGTCACCCGCAAGCACGTCGAGAAGTAGACCGGGCAAACCATGCGCTGTTTTCCTGTCACGCCGCGAATGAGGGGAGTGTGAACCGATGGCTACCTTGCGCGAGCTGCGCTCCCGTATTCGTGGTATCAACTCGATCAAGAAGATCACCAAGGCCCAGGAGCTGATCGCGACCTCACGCATCTCCAAGGCCCAGGCCCGGGTGGCGGCCGCCAAGCCGTACTCGGAAGAGATCACCAAGGTGGTCGCGGAGCTGGCGAGTGCGTCGAAGAATCTGTCGCACCCGCTACTCACCGAGCGCCCCGACCCGAAGCGTGCCGCGGTACTGGTGATAACCAGCGACAGCGGCCAGTGCGGTGGCTACAACTCCAATGTGCTCAAACGCGCCGAGGAGTTGATGACCACCCTGCGCGACGAGGGCAAGGAACCGGTGCTCTACGTCATGGGCAACAAGGGCCTGACGTACTACACCTTCCGTGATCGCCGGCCGGTCGCCGCATGGACCGGGTTCTCCCAGCAGCCGGCCTATCCGGATGCCTCGGCGGCCTGCAACCACCTGGTGGACAGCTTCATGGCCGGGTCCGCGGGCGAGGTACCGGCACCGGACGGGACCGGTTCGATCGCGGGCGTGGACGAGCTCCATATCGTCTACACCCGGTTCGTGAGCATGCTGTCGCAGACGCCGGAGGTGCGCCGGATGGCGCCGATTCAGATCTCCTTCGTCGACGAGAACTTCGATCTGGGTAAGGACATGCTGTCCGATTCGCCCACGGCCGAAGTAAGCGCACAGTACGAATTCGAGCCCGACGCCGATGTACTGCTGGCGGCGCTGCTGCCCAAGTACCTCAACACGCGGATCTACGCGTCGTTGCTCGACGCAGCGGCATCCGAGCACGCCGCTCGGCGCACCGCAATGAAGGCGGCCACCGATAACGCCAACGAATTGGCGAGTTCCCTGTCTCGCCAGGCCAACTCGTTGCGGCAGGCCAACATCACGCAGGAAATCAGCGAAATCGTCGGCGGCGTGAATGCCCTGGCGGCCAGCTCGGAACGCGACTGAGACGCAGGAAGAGAAACCAGAAATGACCGCAGCTGTTACTCGAGAAGACTCGAGCCGGACCGGCGCCGCCACGGGCCGCGTGGTCCGCGTCATCGGCCCCGTCGTGGACGTCGAATTCCCGCGGGGCTCCATTCCAGACCTGTTCAACGCCCTGGCCGCCGACATCAGCCTGAAGTCGGTCGCCAAGACGCTGACCCTCGAGGTCGCCCAGCACCTCGGTGACAACATCGTGCGCACCATCTCGATGCAGCCCACCGACGGTCTGGTCCGCGGCGCCGAGGTCCGTGACTCCGGTAAGCCGATCTCGGTGCCGGTCGGCGATGTCGTCAAGGGGCATGTTTTCAACGCCCTCGGTGACTGCCTCGACAGCCCCGGCCTCGGCCGCGACGGCGAGCAGTGGGGCATCCACCGCAAGCCGCCGAGCTTCGACCAGCTCGAGGGCAAGACCGAAATCCTCGAGACCGGCGTCAAGGTGCTCGACCTGCTGACCCCGTACGTGAAGGGCGGCAAGATCGGTCTGTTCGGTGGTGCCGGTGTCGGCAAGACCGTGCTGATCCAGGAGATGATCACCCGTATCGCGCGGGAGTTCTCCGGTACCTCGGTGTTCGCCGGCGTCGGTGAGCGCACCCGTGAGGGCACCGATCTGCACTTGGAAATGGAAGAGATGGGCGTCCTCCAGGACACCGCCCTCGTCTTCGGCCAGATGGACGAGCCGCCGGGCACCCGTATGCGCGTCGCTCTGTCGGCGCTGACCATGGCGGAGTACTTCCGCGATGTGAAGCACCAGGACGTGCTGCTGTTCATCGACAACATCTTCCGGTTCACCCAGGCCGGTTCCGAGGTCTCGACCCTGCTGGGCCGGATGCCCTCGGCCGTCGGTTACCAGCCGACCCTGGCCGACGAGATGGGTGAACTGCAGGAGCGGATCACCTCGACCCGCGGCCGGTCGATCACCTCGCTGCAGGCCATCTACGTGCCCGCCGACGACTACACCGACCCGGCCCCGGCGACCACCTTCGCCCACCTGGACGCGACCACCGAGCTCTCCCGCCCGATTTCGCAGAAGGGTATCTACCCCGCCGTCGACCCCCTGACCTCGACCTCTCGTATCCTCGAGGCCTCGATCGTCGGCGACCGGCACTTCGCGGTGGCCAACGAGGTGAAGCGGATCCTGCAGAAGTACAAGGAACTGCAGGACATCATCGCCATCCTCGGTATGGACGAGCTCTCCGAAGAGGACAAGGTCCTCGTCGGCCGGGCCCGCCGACTGGAGAAGTTCCTCGGCCAGAACTTCATCGTGGCCGAGAAGTTCACCGGTCAGCCCGGCTCGGTCGTTCCGCTGGAGCAGACCATCGACGACTTCGACCGGGTCTGCAAGGGCGAATTCGACCACTTCCCGGAGCAGGCGTTCAACAGCTGCGGTGGTCTCGACGATGTCGAGGCGGCCGCGAAGAAGATCGCCGGAAAGTAGTCCTTCATGGCGGATATGTCAGTTGATCTCGTCGCGGTCGAGCGGCGGCTCTGGTCGGGCCGGGCGAGTTTCGTCAGCGCCCAGACCACCGAGGGGCAGATCGGCATCATGCCCGGGCACGAGCCGCTGCTCGGCCAACTGGTCGAGGGCGGCACGGTGACCATCGTCGATACCGACGGCACCCGGATCGTGGCCGCGGTCCACGGCGGCTTCTTCTCGGTCACCGCCGATACGGTGCGGGTCTTGGCGGAGTCCGCCGAGTTCTCCACCGAGGTCGATGTCGCGGCCGCACGTCAGGTGCTGTCCGACGGATCGGCGTCCGCGGAGGCCCAGCTGGCCGCCCAGGGCCGGGTCCGCGCGGTGGAACAGGCCGGCGCGGCGTCCTGATCTCCCACGGGAGCACAACAGAATGATCTCGGCTCCGGCCGGCGACGATCCCTTGTCGC
>NZ_JBKOOL010000192.1:0-10186 GCF_046764065.1 Nocardia sp. NPDC002869 | reverse complement strand
GTCTGCCAGACCGTGGTCGAACTCGACCGCGCGGTCCTGTTCATCACCGCCGCCGGCGCCAATGCGTGCCTGGCGCTGCTGGCCACCGAATCCGCGAATATGGGCATGGTCGCGTTCGAGATGAACCGAACCGTGCAGCGGGTCGGCAGCCATCTGGCCGTCGACTCGCGCCCGCAACCGAACGGTGCGCCGCAGCCGTGAACGGCCCGCACGACGACTGGGACGAAGAGGACACCGGTCCCGTCGTACGCCTCTACGCGGTGACCCGGGGCCGCGGCCGCGCCTCGCGCAGCGACCTCACCCTGGACACCATGGTGGTCGACGCCTCGCCCGGGCCGGCCTCGCGGCGGACGGAACCGGAATACGTCGAGATCGTCCGCCTGTGCCGGGTGGCGCAATCGGTGGCGGAGGTGTCGGCGCAACTGCACGTTCCGCTCGCGCTGACCAAGGTCCTCATCGGTGATCTGGTCGACGACGGACGCCTGCTGGTCCGCGCCCCGGCCGAGACCGGCGGCACCGCCGATCTCGGCCTCCTGCGGACCATCGCGAACAGTCTGCGCGGCGGCTGAGCCGCAGCGATCAGGTCAGCCGGGCGGCCAGCCGTTTCGCGTTCATATGGGCGATCGCCTCGATCGACACCATCGGGTTGACCCCGGACGACGTCGGGAAGCAAGACGCGTCGGCGACGACGATGTTCTTCACATCCCAGGTGGCGCCGTCCGGGTCGGTCGCCGAGAGCTCCGGCGAACCGCCCATCCGCGCCGATCCCATGATGTGCAGGGCGCCGAGCGCACACTGTCCGGGCCCGTAGCCCGCGGTGCGGCAGGCGGCGGAGAAGTCGGCGTGCGACCCCCGGACGCCGGGTTCGTAGGAGATCCCGGCCTGATGCCCGGAGAAGACGCGCCGCGCCCCGGCGGCTTCGAGAATGCTCGCCGCGCCCTCGATCCCGGTGTGCAGATGCCCGGCGTCGTAGTCGGAGATGCGGTAGTCGACGGTGGGGTGCCCGTCGCGGTCCACCTTCACCACCCCGGAATCACGATCGCGGGTGATGATGCCGATCGCGTTCGAGCGGCCGAAGTCCAGCATATCGGTGCGATGGTTCGCGGCGCCGCGCCAGCTCATGAACCCGGTCGACAGCCCCGGATGCAGCGGCCCGGTCTCGTAGATGACGCCGTATCCGTTGCCGTCCAGGTCCGCGTGCCGACGGCAGATACGGGTCTGCAATCCACCTTCCCAGGGGCGGATCTCCTCGTCGAACACCCCGAACACCGCCGCGGCCGGATGCAGCCGCAGATAACGGCCGATGTTCTTGTTCGCCAGTCCCGAGCGCTTCAGCAGCGCCGGGGTCTGGATCGCGCCCGCCGCGACCACCACGGCCCGGGCCCGGATCTCGAATTCGATACCCGTCGTGGTGCGCGCCGAGACCGATTCGGCCTTACCCTCGCGGACCGCGATCCGCCGTACCTCGGCGTCCACGATCAACCGCGCACCCCGCGCGGCGGCATCGGCCAGCCACGTCTTGGTGACCGACTGTTTGGCCCCCACCCGGCAGCCGTTACCGCACCGGCCGCATTCCACCCCGGCATCGCAGGCGTCGGTCACATTGCGCGGCAGCGGGTCCACCGCCCAGCCCAGCGCCCCGGCGCCGCGTTCCAGCACCCCGTCGCGCGCCGAGAGGATCGAGCGGCGTTCGTTCACCCCGAGCCGGCGCACCACCGCGTCCAGCGATTCGCTGAACTCGGCCTCCCCGAACTGCTTCGCGCCGACCCCGGCCCACTCCTCGCGCACGGTGTCGGGTGTCGGCAGCGAGGTACTCCAGTTGACCACGGTCCCGCCGCCCAGACAGGTTCCCGCGACCAGCGTGATCTGCCCTTCGGCCGAGGCCGACGGTCCCGGCGCGTACAGCTGCCGCAGGCCCGCGAGTTCGCCCGCGCCGAAATCCTGGTCGTCGTAGTAGCCGCCGCGTTCGACGACGATCACGTCGAGTCCCGCTTCGGCGAGCACGGCCGCCGCCGTCCCCCCACCCGCGCCCGACCCGACGATCACCACATCACAGGTGAGTGTGCCGGGTTCGGTGATCCGCTGCGGTGCCAGCGCGGGCCGCGGCGCGGTGGGCAGCGGTCCGGGCGGCCCCGGGTAGCCGATCTCCTTCCACAGCGGGTGGAATCCGGTGGGTCCCGGCGTGACGTTGTAGGCGAGCAGCGACGCCTGTTTCAGCGCCTGGAAAACCGCCCGTGCCGCGCCTATCCGGGAGTCGCCGAGCCGCAGCAGCGCCCGCTCCCGCTGTTCCTGGGACAGCTTCGAGAATCGCCGCGGCCCCCGCCCGGTGAGCAGACCGGTCACGGGGGAATCCCAGACATCCAGCAGCGTCGCCAGCTGCTTGCCCTCGGCCTCCCGAGGATTGCGCCCCAGCAATTCGAATACGGTGTCCACGGCACCGATTTCGGTCGCCGACGGCAACGTGAGACCGTCCCCCGGCACGAACGTATCGCAGATCGTCCCGAGCGCGGCACGTTGCTTGGCAGTCGCCTTCATACCTATCCGCCTTTCAGATTGCCGAAGTTCTATCACGGCGCGTGAATCACCGCTTACAAATGTGGATAAAATCCGGCGTGAATGCGGCAAATATTCCAGAACTTCGATTCACTTCGACCGGCGATCGACCGCGCCCGATCGCTCCGCGGCAACGAACGGCCGACCGGGGGACGAGGAAGGACCATGCGGCCGCCCCCGGTCAGTGGGCGTCGGTGAGCCGGGCGAAAACGATGCCGGCGACGATCATCGACAGCGCCAGCACCCGGCCCACACTGAGCGGATCCTTGTCGACGACCACGCCGAGGCCGATGGCGCCGAGTGCACCGATGCCGGTGAAGACGGCGTAGGCGGTGCCGACGGGCAGGGTGCGCATCGCATACGAGAGCAGGTATACAGCGACAGCGGCGAGCCCGAAGCAGAGCAGCGTGGGCAGCGGCCGCGTGAAATTCTCTGTCGGTTTGATGCTCTGCGACCAGGCGATCTCGACCACTCCGGCGAGAGCGAGTACGAACCAGCTCACCTCAGTACCCCTTACCGAGCCTACGGGCGGTGTCGAGGGCCCGCGCGTACGACGCATCGTGCTCGCCGCGCAGTCGCGACAGGGCCGGATCCTGACGCGAGTTGGCCAGCTCGGCGTTGATGAAAACCGGGTCGGTCACGGCGAAATGACCGGCGAAGAAGTCGCGTAGGTAGCTTTCCTGATAGTCGAGAGCGGCCTTGGGCGTACCGGGCGAGTAGGCGCCGCCGCGCGCGGTGACCACCACGAAACGGCGCGGCGCCAGTGACATCCGCGGAAAGGTCACCTGATCGAGCCACGCCTTGAGTGCCGCCGGAATGGAGTAGTTGTACATCGGGGTGCCGATCAGCACGATGTCGGCGGCGAGCAGTTCGGCCAGTAGCGGTTCGATGGTCCGCCACGCCGCGGCCTGGGCCGGGGTGTGAACCAGCGTGGCGAGCCGATCGAGGTCGGTGGCGCCCGCGGCGAGCACCGCGTCGCAGAGCTCGGTCCAGCCGGCATCGATGAACGGCACCGGGTCGGCCGCCAGATCCCGGTACACATAGCCCGCGCCGGGATGTTCGAGACGCCAGGAGTCGGCGAACGCCGCGCTCACCTCCCGGCTGATCGAACGGGTGCGTGCGCTCGAGTCCAGGTGCAACAGAGTGGACATGATGAAACCTCCAAATAAGTGGACAGTGCGTCCAATTATCGGATGGTAGAGTCAAGTGGACACAATGTCCACTTATTGCGTTAGGGTGCTGGGATGGCTATTCGGGTCGACCTGCTCACGGCACCGGCACCCGGGGGTGGCGAACGAGCGGACGCAGCGCGCAATCGGGCGAAGATCCTCGCCGCGGCGGCAGAACTGTTCACCGTCCGTGATCCACGTGCGGTAACCATGGACGACATCGCCAAGGCGGCCGGCGTGGGGCGCGGCACACTGTATCGCCGCTATCCGGATATCGGCGCCATCGCGACGGCCCTGCTGGACGACCATGAACGAGAACTCCAGGAGCAGTTGCTCGGTGGACCACCACCATTGGGTCCCGGCGCACCCCCGGCGGAGCGGCTGGCCGCCTTCTACGCGGCCATGATCCAACTGCTCGATGCGCACGCCGATCTCGTATTGGGCGCGGAGAGCGGTGGCGCACGATTCGCCACCGGCGCGTACGGGTTCTGGTCGGCACATGTGCGGGCACTGCTGGTGACAGCGGGGGTGGCGCGACCCGACCCGCTCGTCGACGTCCTACTCGCCCCCGTGGCCGTGGAGGTCTATCGGCATCAGCGCGAACGAGGCATCGATTCCGCGCAGATCACCAGCGCGCTCACCGAACTCGCCCACGCCGTCATCGCGTCCGCGGCCGACTGACCCGCGTGCCCGCCGGCCGCCCCCGGATCTCGTCGTCGAGGGCTCGCGGGATCCATTCGCCGAGTATGTGCGAGGGAGCGCCCGGTCGACGGTGGCGACCGAAAGGGCCCGCCATCAGAACAGCGTCATCGGCTCGGCGGCCGCCGGGTCCGGCAAGAGCTCGAGTTCGGGCACCAATCCGCGGACCTCGTCGTGGAACCGGCGCGCGAGATCCCGGGACGAAGCGTTATCCGGCGTGTGCAGGAAGACCGTCGGCGACCGTCCCTCGCGCAGCCATTCCGCCGTCTGCTCGACCCAGGGTCGCCAGCCCGCGACCGTGACAGCGTGATCGTCGCGGCCGTGGTATCGGACGATCGGTGCGGCCGTCAGTGCTTTCATTCGGCGCGGCAGCCGCGGTTTTTTGGATCGGGCCTCGAATTCGGCCGGGCTCGCGGCGGGCACGGCGAACAGCACGGTGGTGTCGAACGGCACCCATTCGGCGCCGACCCGGCCCAGGACCCGCTCGAGTTGCGCGGCAGCACCCTCGTCGATGAAGAACTCCGGATGCCGCACCTCCACCGCGAGCTGCAGTTCCGCGGGCAGCCCACGGAAGAACATCGCCAGCGCGCCCAGGTCCGCGGGCCCGAACGAGGACGGCAGCTGCACCCACAGCGCATGCATCCGGGATCCGAGCGGTTCCATCGTGTCCAGGAACTGCCGCAGTTCGGCGTCCACCCCGGACAGCCGGCGCTCATGGGTGAGTGTTCTCGGCAGTTTGATCACGAACCGGAAATCGGGATCGGTCTGGCTCGCCCAGTTCTCCACGGTCCGCCGCGCCGGAACCGCGTAGAACGTCGTATTCCCCTCCACCGCGTTGCACCACTGTGCATAACCGCGCAGTTTGTCCCCGCGGACCGGCCACGCGGTATGCGTCCACATGGCGCAGCCGACGTGGAGCTTCAACGCTTCAGCCCGTGCGTCCCCGCGACGATCTTCTCGATCACCGATGCGGGCGCCAACCGCCGCAACAGAAAGACGATCGGCGCACGACTCCCCCGGGCGTACAGCGGTTTCGGCTTATCCGCCTCGATCGCCCGCAGAATCGTCTCGGCCACCTGCTCCGGTGATATCCCGGCCCGCTCGTTGCGATCCAGATGCGTGATCATCGTGTCGAAATCCCGCGCGTACACCGAATCCGGCGCGATGTACTTCGTCCGCCGCTCCCCGATCCCGGTGGCGATGGATCCCGGTTCCACGGTGCTGATCCACACCCCGAACTGCGCCGTCTCCAGCCGCGCCGCATCAGCGAACCCCTTGATCGCCGCCTTCGCCGCCACATACGACGACCGATACGCCAGCGGGAAACTCGCCAGCATCGACCCCACCATGACGATCCGCCCGTAACCCCGCTCCCGCATCCCCGGCAGCACCAGCTGCGCCAGCCGGACGGCCCCGAAAACATTCAACTGGAACAACCGCTCGATCGCCTCGATCGGCAGTTCCTCCAGCGGCCCCGACTGGCTCTCCCCCGCATTGTTGACCAGCACATCCACCGGCCCCAGATCGGCGCCGAACCGCTCGATCCCCGCCTGATCGGTCAGATCGAGCACGCGATACTCCACCCCCGCCACCCGCGCCGAGTCCGCGATCGTCTCCGGATTCCGGCTGGTACCGATCACCCGGTATCCCCGCCGCACCAGCAGCGCGGCAGTAGCCCGGCCGATCCCCGAGGACGCTCCGGTCACCAGCGCGGTCTTGGCCATACGACACCTATCCTCGACGATCCGTGGTCAACCGGGTGAGGCCACCCGATCCGCCAATCTAACGGACCCGCGCGTAGCACGGGCGGGTGCCGCCGACGCCCGCCCGGGCCGGAGCATGTCTTCCCTCACCGTGCGGCCCGGGCCGGCGAGCCGGGAGAGGGAACCGAGCCGTCGGCGTGGCGCTGCGCTCGGTCGGCAGCCGGATGCGAGCGACACCACCGGCTCGGCGGAATATGTCCCATAGGCTGGCGACTGTCCGTGGGTGCCAGGAGAGGATCATCGTGCAGAGTGAATTGTTCGCCGCCGAGAACACGGCGCAGCCCGCCACCGCCCCCGGCCTGACCGCGCAGAGCGCCAAATCCCTGAAATACGCGGTGAACGGCGAATGCCTCGCCCGCCAGGGCTCCATGGTCGCCTTTCGCGGGGATCTTCGGTTCGAGAAGAAGGGCCAGGGCGTCGGGAAGTTCCTGCAGCGCGCGCTCACCGGTGAAGGCGTGCCGCTGATGACGGTCCGCGGTCACGGCGAGGCCTGGTTCGCGCATTTCGACCGCAACTGTTTCACCGTCGACCTGGCCCCGGGCGACGCACTCACCCTCAACGGCCGCAATGTGCTGGTGTTCGATTCGAGTCTGCACTACGACATCCGCATGGTGCAGGGCATGGGGATGGCCGGCGGCGGGCTGTTCAACTGTGTGTTCTCCGGGCAGGGACGGCTCGGTCTGATCTGCGCGGGAACACCGATCATCATTCCGGTGCACCCTCAGGCCCCTGTTTTCGTCGACACCGACGCCGTGGTCGGCTGGAGCGCGAACCTGCAGACCTCGCTCAACCGGTCGCAGTCGTTCGGCTCGATGGTGCGCGGCGGGTCCGGTGAGGCGTTCCAGCTGCGGCTGGACGGTGAAGGTTTCGTCATCGTCCAGCCCAGCGAAGCCTGACCGATCCCCGGCCGCGATCCACGCTCACGGCTCCGAAGCGGCCCGCAGTCGTAACAAGTGCGGGTGGTTGGCATCGTCCAGCGCCAACGCCGCAGTCCACAGCGAGACATCCAGACCCGCGGTGATACGCCAACGATCCGGCGTGCTCGCGGGCAGGTGGATACGCACCGGGCCCAGTTCCCTCAGATGCCGCCCGACCACGGCCCACCACTGCCGGCCCCGCGCGTCCGCGATCGCGGCCACGATGAGGTCGTCGGCGCCCGGTAGCTGTTCGGCCGCCGCACGGACCTGCTCGGGAATGTGCCGGTGCTCCGGCCGATCGGTGAGTTGATCGGCGAAGACGACGAATACCAGACCGAATCCGAACATGCCCGGCCCGAGCAGCCGGCGCAGATCCGCCGCGCACCGATGGATCGGATTGCTCTCGCCCTCGCCCCGTTCACCCGCAAGATCCACGGCCGCGCATTCCGCGTCGATGGCGTGGCCGTCGAAACGGAACCCGTACAGCATCGGCATCAACGCCGCGGGCAGCGACAGCAGATAGCGGGCGGCGATCTCGTCGACCGACTCCGGGTCGGGATAGCGGATCAGGGTCATCCGTGGACCGCCGCGGCGAGCCGGGACCACAGGTCGTGCCGGACGGCGTCCCACAGCGACGCCAGCTCAGGACGACGCTCCCGCATCTCCGCCAGATCCGGCGCCCCCGAGACCGGCATCCGGCCACCGGAAGCATCCCGCAACTCGACGATCCGGACACAATCCCGGTCGAGCCACCACACCACCCGCCGGCCGTCGCACTCGGTACAGCGCACGCCCCGCGGCACACCGATCAGCGCCGGGCGCCGCTCGGAACCCGTCCCGGAGCGCGCCCACGCTCCTGCCGCGCGGTGCGCGGACTCGTCGTGATCCTGTTGTCCTGCCCTGGTCAGCGGGCTTCCGTGTTGCTCGGCCATATGGTTATGTTGCTGCCCGCACGCCGCGTCCGTACGGCTCAGCAACACAGCAGAATTCAGCTCATCCGTACATCCAGACAACAGTCCGGTCGACCGAGCGGCGTCGTCCGGAACGGACCGCCACCTGGGCCGTTCCGGACCGATCTGGGGAAGGGGAACAATGCCGACACACGATCAACCCGGTTCGACACTGCCGCGCCGGCAACTCGGTCGCGCACTGCGGGAAGCGCGCGAGGGGGTGGGGTTCACCCTCGAACAAGCGGCCCGCGAAATGGAGATGAGCAAAACGGCGCTCATACGACTGGAGAAGGGGCACAACGAGAAGGTCAAGCTGAGGGACGTGGAGGGGTTCGGGAGGCTTTACGAACTCGACGATGCCGATATCGAAGAGCTGAAAGAGCTGGCACAGCAGGCGGCGACCAAGTCGTGGTGGAACGGGACGCACCGCTTGTTCAAGGGCGGATTCAGCACCTACCTGGGACTCGAATCAGCAGCCTCTCACCTGGATATTTACCAGTCCTCGGTCGTACCCGGGCTCTTACAGTCGGCCGAGTACGCGAGAGCGGTCGAGAGACCTTTCTTTCCGCACGATACGCCGGAAGACCTAGAACGCCGTGTCACGCTGCGAATGCGCCGAGCTGCGATACTCACTCGGCGAATCAGCCCCGTGTCAGCAGAGTTCCTGATGCACGAGAGCGTCCTGCACATAAGAGTGGGATCGCAGTCGGTCATGGGCGCGCAGCTACGTCATATCGCCGACTTGAGCACGCTTCCGACCGTAACGGTCCGAGTACTGCCGTTCGCAGCGGGCTTGCCAGGGAAGTGGAATCCTGTCCTTCCCTATATCGTTCTCGATTTCCCGAAACACAGCCGCGAGTACCGTGATGAACCTCCGGTGGTCTACACCGAGACGACCACTGGCTCGATGTTTTTCGAAGATGCATCGGACGTGGACGTCTATCGCGAGATCCACGAGACGCTCCGGTGCGCCACACTGGATGAACAGCGATCGCGCGATCTACTGCGGCAGGTAGCAAGGAGATACGAGCAATGACGACGGATCGGCCTCACGGCCGATGGTTCAAATCATCGCACAGCCACACAGCCGGAGAATGCGTCGAAGTCGCCTGGCTGGACGACGGGCGAGTCGGCATCCGGGACTCGAAGCGCTCGGACGGGCCCGCCTTGGTCTTCGACGCGCGTGCGTGGTCGGCCTTCGTGACCAGCGTGCAGAGCGGTGAGCCCAGCCCTTCACCATCGTGACGGGGGTGCCGCCGCGCGACCACAGCCCCTACCGAGTCTCGCCTAGACACCGAGCAACCCGGTCGACAACTTCAGTTCAGGGCGCGCCGCGAGGCGTCATCGCAGGCCACGCACCCAACGTCTACGCAGTATCGGACGGCAGAGCAACCCGGTATGGTGATTTCGGGTCCGTGTGGAAGGCTCACACGTTGTAGCAGGAGGGGCATGCGTACAGCGAGGAAAAACACTGCGGCGGTGATCAGGCGCGTTGTCCTCGCCGTTGGAGGTGTGGGCTTGGTCGCCGGGTGCGCGACGCCTGTCGATGGCGCACCAGAGACAGAGGGCGCACCGAACTCAGGTGAACAGCAGTTCGTCGATTGGAACCCCTGCTCCGAGTTGTCGGACGAAGCTCTGCGCGCTTCCGGAGTCGATCCCGGAAGCAAGAACAGTCGAACCGATGCGCCAGGAGACGAGGCCCTGTGGCGCATCTGTGCATGGAACGCATCGGACGGGCCGTACTTCGTCGGCGTTGGATCCAGTTCTTCCCCACAGGATCTTCTCTACGAGAACACATCTATCACTGGGATCACCGCGAGGCAGGTGAACGGTCGAGCCGGACTCACGTTCTACCCGAACGGCAACGATGACCCGATTCGTCGGTGCTATACAAGCGTTCCCACGACTCGAGGCGTGGTCACGGTGTATGTCGATTGGCAGTACAGCCAGCGAAACTCGATGCCCGAGTCACCCCCATGCGGCCTGGCGGTCGAGCACGCCGAAAAGCTGGAACCGTACCTGCCCAAATGACCTCGAGGCTGTCGACGGCACGTGAATACTGACCCCTGCGTGGCAACCGAAAACTGACCCCTTTGGTCGGGACCCTGGCTCTAACCGAGCCAGGAGGACGAAGG